>CAZKEG010000009.1:0-10506 GCA_964551715.1 uncultured Thermodesulfobacteriota bacterium | reverse complement strand
CGGCCTTCGGTGGAGCTGGGAAAACGCGTCTCTTTTGATCAAAGAGTTAAAACTCAGGGGCCAAGGGAGCAAAATTCTTATCCAAGAACTTGAAGGGGCCGTCGATGATTCATCTTTTCAAGCCAGTGGAGAGGCGGAGTTTACCCCTAAAAATATTCACCTCACCGGGGCCGTTTCTATCCCCGAAATAAAGCTAGAAAAGATCTTGAAGAAAGGGTTTTTCACCGCCAAAAAGACCTCTCGGTTTCCCCCGGTGGTCTTTGAGCTTGATTGGAGTACGGATAAGTTGTTCATCCGTCGTTTTACCTTCAAAGAGGTTAAGGGGACTTTTTTTTATCATGAGAAACGTCTTAAATGGGTCATCGAAGAGGCTAAGCTGTGCGGCATTAAGGTCTCAGGAGAGATAGACTATGCCCCATCTCTTAAGAGCCTTCAGGTTTCCTACTCCAGATCAAGGGGTGATCTTGATCAACTGATGACCTGCCTTTTTGAACGTCCTCATCTCTTCCGTGGTACTTATAGCTTGGAAGGAAGTTTTAAAGGTCAGGGCGAAAAAGGGCCTTTCCTGGAAAATACTACCGGGAAAGTCCTTTTTGTCTCACCAGAGGGAGAAGTCTATAAATTCGGTCTCTTGGCCAAACTCTTTGCCTTTTTAAATCCTATCGATCTTTTCAAGGGAAAACTACCTGATCTCTCCACCGAGGGTTTTGCCTACGAATTGCTGGAAATAAAGGGACATTTTGAAAAACACTACTTGATCATCGACGAATCGCGTCTCGAAGGAACCGGGCTGCGTATCTTTGCCTCGGGCAAGCTCAATCTCGAAGATCAAAAGGTCTATCTAACAGCCTTGGTCTCCCCCTTTGTGGCGGCGGACACCTTGGTAAGTCGTATACCGATTATAGGGTGGGTGCTTACTGGAAAGTCAAAGACCTTCTTTTCTATTCCGGTAGAGATCAGGGGTTCCATCGAAAATCCGGAGATTGTTCCCCTAGACCCTAGAGCGGTGAGCAAAAGACTATTGGGTATCATTGAACGTACCTTTAAACTCCCAGTAAAGATCTTCTTTCCTGGAGAGAAAAATCCTTCCAACCCCAAAGGCCTTACCAACCAAAAAAACGCCCCAGATGGTAAATGATGAAGGCAATTATCCAGGCAAGGGTCAATTCGTAAAGGATACTTATGGCCGGCCATCGCCAAGAACCAGTCTCTCTCCAAATGGCGATAACCGTGGCTATACAGGGGATATAGATCAAGACAAAGGCCATAAAACCCAAAGCTGCTGCCGGGGAAAGGCCTGAATGACGAAGGGCCTCGCGGAGGGAGTGTTCACCCTTTTCCTCCACGTGATAAAGGACGCCCAGGGAAGAGACCACCACCTCTTTGGCCACCACTCCGGTGGCCAGACTGACGCCCATGCGCCAATCAAAACCCAAGGGTTTAAGTGTAGGAGCAAAGATCTTACCCAGGCGACCAATGTAACTATCTTCTATAGGTGGTGGTGAGTGATCTTTCCTGGGGAAGGCGGAAAGAGCCCACAAAATAACAGAAAAGATGAGGATGACCCCACCCATCTTTTGGAGATAGACCTTGGTCTTCTCCCACATATGTAAGACCAAGCCTTTAAAAGTAGGTAAGCGATAGGGAGGGAGTTCCAAGACAAAGGGGGTATCTTCCTCCTTGATGAGTACTTTACTAAAAATCTTGCCCAGAATCATGGCTAAAACGATCCCCAAGGCATAAATACCAAAGATCACCTGGGATTCCCTCCCTGGGAAAAAGGCCCCAGCGAAGAGGACGTATACCGGGAGCCTGGCTGAACAGCTCATCAAGGGATTGATCAAGATGGTAAGTATACGATCGCGCTGACTCTCTAGGGTACGAGTGGCCATAATAGCCGGGACATTACAACCAAAGCCCATCAAGAGTGGGATAAAAGATTTGCCATGGAGCCCGAGAAAGTGCATCACTCGATCCATAATAAAGGCTGCTCGGGCTAGATAACCCGTGTCCTCGAAGATACTTATCCCCAAGAAGAGCAAAAGGATATTGGGGAGAAAGACCAATACCCCCCCTACCCCGCCAAGGACTCCGTTAACCAAAAGCTCTCGCAAGAGGCCTTCAGGAAGCTTTGCGCTTAGAAAGCCCTGTAAAAATTCGATGGCCTTTTCAATGGCCTCTACCGGATATTCACCCAGAGTGAAGGTAAAATAAAAAAGGGCGTACATGGCCAGGATAAAGATGGGAAATCCTAGAAAACGATTGGTTACGATGTCGTCGATCCGGTCTGAGAGCGTGCGTCTGGTAAGGGCCGAGACCTTCATGACTTCTCTAAGAGCCCCGGCAATAAATCCATAGCGGGCCTCAGCGATAACGGCTTCAGGGGTCTCGTCTAATATTTCCCGCAAACGTTTCTCACTCCTGGCCAGGCGTTCGAGGATCAGGGCTGCTTCCGGAGTCTTGCGAACTACATTGATGGCCTCACGATCGTTCTCAAGGAGTTTGATGGCCAACCAACGAGGAGGATATTTTTGGGAGAGATCTTGGTTTTGAATAATTAATTCGATAAGGAGTTTTATTTCACGTTCTACTTCCGGGCCATAATTAATAGAAACCGGCTGTGATTTAAGTCGACCTTCGGCTACGGCAACTATTGTCTCAAGGAGTTCTTCAATCCCTATCCCTTTAGTCCCTACCGTTTTGACCAAAGGGACCCCCAAGAGTTTGGAGAGTAGTTCATAATCAATGAAGATCCCCCTGGCCTTGGCCACATCGACCATGTTCATAGCAAAGACCAAAGGGCGGCCTAATTCCATCAACTGAACGGCTAGATAGAGATTTCTTTCCAAGTTTGAGGCATCGATGACATCAACCACTACCTCAGGGCGTTCTTTCAGGATAAAGTCACGGGCAATGATCTCTTCGATGGAATAGGCTGTCAGGGAATAAATACCCGGCAGGTCAACCACTTTTAAGACATGGCCTTTATACTGGACCAGACCTTCTTTTTTTTCGACCGTTACCCCGGGCCAATTCCCTACCTTTTGACGAGCCCCGGTCAATTGGTTGAAAATGGTTGTCTTCCCGGCATTGGGGTTACCGGTCAGGGCTACGGTGATCTCCATCAGGAAAGTTTTTCCACCAAGATGTTGGCCGCTTCCTCGTGACGGAGGCTTACGTGATAGCCTTTGACCTCATATTCCACCGGATCTTTCAGGGGGGCATAACGGATCACGCGGACTTCGGTGCCCGGAACAAACCCCATCTCCATCAGGCGCAAACGAAAAGGCCCGTTACCCATGATCTTGACGATCTTTCCTATCTCACCCGTCCGTAGATCCTCAAGTCTGGTCATCACCATCACTTTAACCTCCGCGGAGAGACTTAGCGCACTTGTTTCTTCTGACACTCCGGACAATAACCGACAAATTCAAAGCGAACACCGGTAACCTGATAGCCGTAGCGCTTGATAACGTCTTGTTCGATCTGGCTAATCCTCTCGTCGGTAAACTCTTCTACTCGCCGGCACCCCAGACAGCGCACATGCCCATGGGGTTCGTGACCATAAATATGCTCGTAGTGCATGTGACCATCTTCATGATAGACCTCTTGGATCAGACCGCAATCAATCAATAGGGGAATAGTCCGATAAATGGAGGCCTTTGAAAGCTTTTTTCCTTTGTTGCGCAGGCGCAGGTATAACTCATCCACATCAAAATGGTCATTAATCTGAAATATCTCTCGCACGATTATTTCCCTCTCAGGGGTGAAACGCAGGCCTTTACGACGGACATACTCCCGAAAGACATCTATCTCGGGACAAGTTTCATTTTCAACCTTTTTGACCTTAGACATGTAACCTCTCCGTTTACTCCTGGTAGAAAGTGATTTTCTTTAACAAGTAAAAGAGATTAGGCCCTTATGTCAAGGAGTGAAAAAAGTCACTCAAAAATAAAATTTTCTGCGTTATCGAAGCAGAGATGCTGTTTGCTGAACGTCTTTTATAAAAACAAGAGGGCCTCCGAAGAGGCCCTTCAAAATTGAGTGAAGGAGGGGGGCTAACAACGAAACCGGGAGGCCAGATCCTTTAGCTTTTCTGCCAAAAGGGTCATTTCTCTAGATAATTCCCGGCTCCTCTGGCCTTTGGCTGCGGTTTCGTGAATGGCCTCGGTCATCCGGGCTATTTTTTCTTTAATCTCTTCGGAACTCTGTGAGGCCAGATTGGCAGCTTGACTTATCTCATTCATCATGGCCGTTTGTTCCTCTACGGCACTGGCGATCATATTAGAAATATCGTTAATCTGGCTGATGACATTGCCTATTTCCTCAATGGCCTCGACCGAAGCCCGGGCATCAGACTGAATACTCTGAATCTTTTTGGAGATCTCTTCCGTGGCCTGAGTGGTCTGGCGTGAAAGCTCTTTGACCTCGTTGGCCACTACGGCAAAGCCCTTACCTGCCTCACCGGCCCGGGCGGCCTCGATGGTGGCGTTTAGGGCCAAGAGATTGGTCTGTTCGGCAATTTGGTTGATGAGGTTGACCACTTCACCAATCTCTTCCGAAGAAATACTGAGTTTAGAAACGATTTTATTGGTCTGTTGGGCCTTGACCACCGCTTCACCGGCAATCTGTGCAGCCTGAGAGGTATTTTGAGAAATTTCACCAATAGCCAAGACCATCTGTTCTGCGGCATTAGACACGGCCTTGACGTTTTGGCTGACCGAGTCTTCGGTGGCCTTGACCTCCTCTCCTTCTTGGGCCAATTGCTCGGCGGTTTGGGCCACTTCATCTCCAGCCCGAAAGACCTCCTCCGCCGAGGAATAGACCTTGTGTGAGGAATCAATAACATTTCTCAAGGTTTCTCGAAGACGCTCCACCATAAACTTGAAGGCCTTGAGGAGTTGACCGATCTCATCTTTTCTGGCTGGTGGAAAGGAGATAGTAAAATCACCTTCAGCCACCTGTTTCACCAATTGCACGGCCTCTTGCACTGGATGGATAACCGTAGACTTTACCATCCACCAAATGACCCCAAGGATACATAAAGTGATGCCGAAAATAACGGCTTGGTAAATCTTTAGGCGATTGAGAGAGGCAACGGCCTTTTGTTCAAAGAGTTTGGTAAGGGTATTGGCCGCTTTAAGAAGCTCTAGATTATGAGACAGTAAATATTCTTTATCTAGTTGGGAACCTTGGTGGTGAGTGATCCTCTCCAACCTGGTCCTAAACTCTTGCCAGAGTCTTTCTACTTTGTCTATCTGAGCCAAGATCTCTGGATCTTTTACCTCTTTAAGCTTCATTGAGACATCACCGTTACGCAGGGCCTCAAGGCTTTTGGTAAAAAGGGCCGCTGTCTCCTCGGCCCCTTTGAAGTCCCCTTCGAGAATCTGTTTGGTCATCTTTTGGGTGAGCATCCGCTGACGACCGGCGATATTGACCGCAATGGCATCTTTGGAATTCTTCTGAAGGACAAAAAAAACTACTCCACAGTTCAGGGCACTGACCAAAAACACGACCACCATTACCACCAAGAGCCGGGCCTTGATAGTTTGCATAACCCCTCCTACCTTGGCGTAGTTCTCTTTCTTTATCGGCCAAATGAACCTTTGCTTAAAGAAGGGCCTGTTACTCAATAGGTGACCTTTCCTTCGTCCCACATCTCCGGAGTAAAGCGTACCACCCGGTTACGACCCTTTTCCTTGGCCCGATAAAGGGCTACATCGGCGAATTTGACCGTCTGCCAGATGTCTTCGTCATCTATTGGAAATTCACTCACCCCGATGGAAATGGTACGCCTTATCGTCCCGGCCTTGGTCTGGAAACGGGCCTTTTCTATGGCCTCGCGCAGCTTTTCGGCTATTACCTCGGCCTGGCCTTCTTTGGTGTCTTGAAGGAGGATCAAAAATTCCTCTCCTCCGAACCGGGCCACTATGTCTGACTTGCGTACTTTGTTCTTTAAAATTTCGGCTATTTGGTGTAAGAGCTCATCCCCGATGTCGTGACCATAGTTATCGTTGATCTGTTTAAAATGATCCACGTCGCACATCAAAACGCCCAAAATGGTCCCTCGGCGCAGGATACTGGCGGCTATGGTCTCCAAACCCTCTTCCACAAAACGACGGTTCCAGAGACCGGTAAGAGGATCCTTAATGGCCATCTCCTTAAGGGAGGCGGCATAACGCTTGGCCTCGATCACCGCCTGGGCCTCCTCCAAATAGGCCCTGAGAAACTTAAGATCAGAAACAAACCTTTGTTTATCTTTTTCGTTCTCTATCGAGGGGAGGAGCTTGATGACCATCTGAACCTTTCCCCCGGTAACCAGGGGAATACACACGTGATCGGCCTCTTCTAAAGGACAAATCCCGGGAAAATCAAGGGAGGAAACCGAGTGCCCGGTTCGCTTGGCCCGACACCGGTTAGCATCAACTAATATTTCCGGATTAATCGAAACCTGTTCACCATTTGTAAACACCGGTTCTATTGTGTTTTGTGAATTTGATACGGCTAAGAAAGCAAAATTTTCTAGATTAAAACGCTCTTTGAATATTCGAGCGAGTCGTTGATATACTTCTTCTAAAGCATCATCTTCTTCTATAATATGTTTGAAATAAGCCAACTCAGCAAATTGGAGTATTAAACGATTGGTCTCTTCAACCAGACTTCCTATTTCGTCTTTATATGGAAAAACGAGCAGATGTTCCTCATAAGCCCTTCGGCCAGCTTCTCTTAACTTGCGAAGTTTTACAGTAATTTTCCTAAGTGGTTGCAAAACCATTATAAAAAAGGATATTGCACACGAAATTAGTACCATAACTAATAAGATTAGTAATAAACTTTCTATCCATCTTGTTTTATCAATAATTTCTAGAACTTTCTTTCGATATTCTTCATCACGTTGGAGATTCAATTTTACTAATTTCTCAGAGAGCGAAAATATTTCTTGCGGAATATTTCCTTTGGGATGTTTTTGAAAATAATTTAAAATTTTACGTAATATTTGACGGGCTTGAGGATCTTTTTCTGGAGAAATACTTATTTTTTGTTCTTTTGTAAGAGAAACTACACCTCCATTTAGAAGAGTTTCCGTTATATCATGCAGTTCCTTATAAGAAGTTAGATTTTTGCTGTCTTTTAAGAGATGTACCCTTTGATACCATGAAAATATGACGATTGTTCGAGCTTCTTGGATACGAAGAAAATTCTTCTCAAGGCTTCTCGATACGTGGAGGAGGACGCCGATGATCAAGAAGATAATTACTCCACAAAAGGTCAGGACAAAACCAACCTTTACAAAAAGGGATTGATCAAGGAAAAAACTCCACCAACGCCGCCAATGGTTTAGATCCATTTTTAAACCATTCGATAGATCACTTAGTTAAAAATCCAAACTGCACATTTTGAGAATCATTCTACATTACAAAGCCTTCAAAACTTTGTCCGTAATATCGGTACGAAACGAAAAAAATTAAAATTTGTGAAATTTGGTAAAAAAATTTTTTATTAGGATTCTTTCGTTCTTCCCGTAAGACCTAAAGAGGAATATCTTGTAGTTGTAATATTTCTTTCTCTCGGAGACGAAAAGTAAATAAAACCGGATGCAGTGGGAACAAACTCGTTAATAGGAGGGAAAAGATGTTAAATGATTGGCTGGAAATAAAAAACGGCGAGGTAATCCTAAAAGATTTAACAAAAGCCCGTTCCTCGCTGGATGAACTGGTATACGAAGCCGTTTTTACTGAAGACGAGGCCCAAAAGGCCGAAAAGCTCACTTTAATCAAAGAAATAGCCAAGGCCCTAGGGGCTATCCCGGCCTCTATATATGGCCTTTATAAAGCTATGGCCCAAGAGTTTCCAGGGTTTACCGTTCCGGCCATCAACATCCGCGGTCTTACTTATGATTTTGCCCGTACGGTCTTCCGTAAAGCTCTGGAATCAAATGTCGGAGCCTTGATCTTTGAGATTGCCCGTTCGGAAATGGGTTATACCCAGCAACGCCCCTTGGAGTACGCAACAGTCATCACTGCCGCCGCGGCCAGGGAAGGTTTTATCGGCCCGGTTTTTATCCAAGGGGATCATTTTCAACTTCGCCGAAAGGCCTTCTTTGCCGCTCCGGAAAAAGAAAAGGGCCTACTCCGAGACCTGATCGATGAGGCCTTAGAGGCCGAATTCTATCAAATCGATATTGATGCCTCGACCTTGGTCGAAATAGAAAAACCCACTGTCTCCGAACAACAACGCCTGAACTACGAAGTCACCGCCGAATTAGCCACTTACATTAGGCAAAAAGAACCAGAAGGGGTAATCGTAAACATAGGAGGAGAAATCGGCGAGATCGGGGGACATAATAGCACACCCGAGGAACTAAGGGCCTTTTTAGACGGATTCAACCAAAGCTTTTCTGGTGAACATGGTCTGGCCAAAATCAGCGTCCAGACCGGGACAGCCCATGGAGGGGTAGTCCTTCCCGATGGTACAGTGGCCAAAGTGGCCGTAGATTTTGATACCTTGCGAACCCTTTCCGAGCTAGCCCGTCGAGAATACGGTCTGGCTGGAGCCGTGCAACACGGGGCCTCTACCCTACCGGATGAAATGTTTCATCTCTTTCCCGAGGTTGGTTGTTGCGAGATACATCTGGCTACCGGCTTTCAAAATTTGATCTATGACCACCCTGCCCTACCCGAGTCTTTTCGCCAAGAAATATACGAATTTCTCAAGAAGAATCTGGCTAAGGAGAAAAAAGAAGATATGACCGAGGCCCAATTTATCTATAAGACCCGAAAAAAGGGCTTCGGGTTATTCAAAAAGAAATGGTGGGACCTTGACCCGAAGGTAAAGGAACAAATTATGGAGGACTTGGGGAAAAAGATACAATTCCTCTTTGAAAAGCTCAGAGTAATTAATACCAAAAATATAGTCCAACAAACGGTAAAGATGATCAAAATTAAGAAACTTTCTTAAACTCATCTGAAAATAAAAAGGGCGCCTCATTGGGCGCCCTCTATTGTCAGATCGTTTAGTGACTTTTTAGAAGAAGTAGTAGAAGCTACCCATAATGCGGTTTAACTTACCATCGTCACCGTCAAACCGACGATAATCGGTTCGGACATACATATATTCCATTCCAAAACCAAACTCTTTGGTAAGACGATAGAGGAAGTTGGTATAGAACATCTGCTGCTGAAGCCGAGCACCACTTACATCGGTTAGATCATCATTGTCTGGATTGTCGATGCCCCAACCGAAGTGTGTGACCAGCTTCGGAGTCCAGAAGAGCTCAAGTTCAATCCAACCACCCCAGGCATCGATTTCGTTTATCCCGAGAATTTGATTAGAACTAACACCTTTTAAGCTAGTAACATATGTATTATTATCAAGATAAAACCTTGTTCCCTGACCTACCCCGCAGCTATAGTAACCGTCGAAATTGCGACCATACCAAATCTCCCCAAGTAAGAAGGCCTTTTTCTGGATGGGAAGCGGAAACTTGGCCTCAAGCCCGATGGAGTAACTTTCGGCGTCTTTGTCACCGTATTTAGTCGCATACTCTTCTTCGGAATAATGTCCCCAGACAGCAGCCAGGGCAGGTTTACCAAACAATTTGGTCTCGTAAGCGATACGTGCCTCGATTCCCGGAAAGCCGGCATCGTTGGCCGGATCTTCGTCAAAGACATAAGAACCTTTGGGAAAGGCATAAGGTCTTTCGGCAGCAATTTGGAATTTCAGTTGGCTGACATCGTTTATCTTGAACCATTTGGTCAATCTCACCTGAGGCATACGGTAAGCCGGGTTGCCCATGAAGGTACCGGCGGGAAAGTTGGAGGTGTGAGGATAGAGCTGAGAAATGGTCAACCAATCAAGGCCGGCCAAGAGTTGCCAGGTCCCCTTTTCCACCCCGACAAAGACCCGGCGGGCCCGGACTGGAGAATGGTTAACGTTCCAAGGCATCGTGTCTTCTCCATGGCATTCGGTATAGAAATCCATCTCCATTTTGCCGAAGAGATTCCAGGTTTTATAAGGCTTCGAAAAATCAAAGCCAAAACGGCTGTGGCGGAAATTCAAGGTAAATTTATTATCCCCGCCACCTTTACTGTCTGGCAAAACGTATAGGACATAAATATCTCCTACTGCCGAAGAATCCTGCCAGACAGCATCGATCTTGAAGAAGCCGTAAAAATCAATCCCACTCGGGGTCGAACCATAACCCCCCTTGCTATAGAAAGAATGTTTGCTCGGAGCAACAACAGGGGCTGCCGCTGGAATCTGGGCCTTTTTGAGCTCCTCCACTTGGCTGCGCAACTCGGCATTTTCCTTCTTTAAGGTCTCTACCTCTTTGCGTAACTCTTCCAACATTCGGCGTAAATCATCGGTATCAGATGAGGCAAGGACCGGACTGTAGAGTAAAAGAAGGGGAATCAAAAAGACCAACAACCACACAAATTTCTTCATCCGTCACCTCCTGCAAAAAATTAAGTTATAAAGATCTCCGAGCTAAGATTTATAGAGGGA
>CAZKEG010000008.1:0-15453 GCA_964551715.1 uncultured Thermodesulfobacteriota bacterium | reverse complement strand
TCTTAACCACTCTAGCATTCTTTTGGGAAAAGAGGTAATAAAAAGCCCTATAATCAGCCCGATTGATCAGATAAAAAATAAGCAACGATTATCCGCCCTTATCTTAAAACAAGGCGGAGGAGTTCATGCTTGCCAGGATCGAAGTCGCCCAAAGACCGGAGTTACGAGACGCCTTAGGGGAAAAAGTAGCCCGCCGGATGAAAGAAGACCTTGGTCTTGCCGTAGAATCCGTACGCACCATACGCCTCTATTTAGTAGAAGCTGATCTTTCCGATAAAGAACTTTCGGCCTTTGCCTCCGGACCACTTTGTGACCCAGTGACCCAGATCCAAGCCATAGACAGACCTCTAGCCCCGATCTTTGGGTTTGATTGGCTTATCCAGGTAGGATTCCGCCCAGGGGTGACCGACAATGAAGGCAAGGTCGCTCGCGAGGCCTTGGAACTCCTCCTGGGGCGTAAACTGAGCGAAGAAGAAAATGTCTATTCTTTGATGCAATATTTGGTAAAGGGGAAACTCTCTGAAGAAGATGCCGAACGGGCTGCTCGCGAACTTTTGGCCAATGAGCTTATTGAACGTTGGTGGATCGTCTCCTCAAAGGATTTTGATACTGAACGCGGCCTTGAGATCCCGCCCCCGAAGGTGACCGAAGAGCCGGAGATCCGCGTCGAGACCTTTGATCTCTCAAAGCTTAACGATGAAGAATTGTTAATGCTCTCCAAGGAACGACTGCTGGCCCTAAACCTTAAAGAGATGCAAACCCTTAGGGATTACTTTGCCAAGCCGGAGTTTATCAAGGTTCGTCAAGACTATGGTCTTGGCCCGGAAATCACCGATGTCGAACTCGAGTCCTTGGCCCAGACCTGGTCTGAACACTGTAAACACAAGATCTTCAACGCCAAGATCACTTACACCGACAAGACCACCGGGCAGACCGAAATTATTGATAGTCTGTTTCGCACTTATATCAGACGTTCCACCGAAGAGATTCGCGCAGAAAAAGGCGAGGCGGACTTTTGTCTCTCGGTCTTTGTAGACAACGCCGGGGTGATCAGGCTGAACGAGGCCTGGAACGTGGCCTTCAAGGTCGAGACCCACAACAGCCCCTCGGCCCTTGATCCATATGGCGGGGCTCTTACCGGGATCGTCGGGGTAAACCGTGATCCATTTGGTACCGGCAAAGGGGCTCTCCTTGTCTTTAATACCGACGTCTTTTGTTTTGCCCCTCCGGATTGGGATAAACCCTTACCTCCAAGGCTTCTCCATCCCAAGCGCATCTTTGAAGGTGTGCGTGAGGGCGTGGAACACGGAGGCAACAAGAGCGGTATCCCTACGGTAAACGGCTCTCTAGTCTTTGATCCGCGCTATCTCGGCAAACCCTTGGTCTTTTGCGGCACAGGGGGCATCATGCCGGCTGAGGTCTGCGAGGAACCCTCCTGGAAAAAGGGAGCCAGACCTGGTGATCTAGTGGTTATGGTCGGGGGGCGCATCGGCAAGGATGGTATCCACGGGGCCACCTTCTCTTCGGAAGAACTACACGAAGGAAGCCCGGCCACCGCCGTCCAAATCGGAGACCCCATTACCCAAAAAAAGATGTTTGATTTCCTCCTTCTTGCCCGCGACGAGTGTCTCTATAACTCCATCACCGATAACGGGGCCGGTGGTCTTTCCTCCTCGGTGGGAGAGATGGCCCGAGAGTCCGGTGGGGCAGAGCTTGACCTGGACAAGGCCCCGCTTAAATATCACGGCCTTCAGCCCTGGGAGATCTTGGTCTCGGAGAGCCAAGAGCGTATGACCGTGGCTGTGCCCCCGGATAAGATCGACCGTTTCCTTGAACTGGCCCGGCGCATGGATGTCGAGGCCACGGTCCTTGGTCGGTTTACCGACTCCGGGTATTTTCATATTCGCTACCAAGGAAAGACTGTTGGGCTCTTGCCCCTTAAGTTCTTACACGAAGGGGTCCCTCAGCTTGAGCTTACGGCTATCTGGGAACCTCCAAGGCTTCAAGAACCCTCTTTTCCAGAACCCGAAGACCTGGGTTCGTTGCTCAAAGAGATGCTTTCCCGTCTGAACATCTGCTCTAAAGAATACGTAGTCCGGCAGTATGATCACGAAGTGCAAGGAGGAAGCGTGGTCAAACCCTTGACCGGGGTCATGGACGATGGCCCAAGCGATGCCGCCGTGCTAAGGCCCGATCTGGATCGCCTTGACGGGTTGGTGGTCTCCCATGGAATCTGCCCCAAATTCTCTGACCTTGATACCTACTGGATGGCAGCCAACGCCGTTGACGAGGCCATCCGCAACGCCGTCTGTGTCGGAGGAGATCTCGAACACATGGCCGGGCTGGATAACTTCTGCTGGTGCGACCCTATTCAGAGCGAAAAGACCCCGGATGGTCATTACAAACTGGCCCAATTGGTCAGGGCCAATAAGGCCCTGTACGACATGACCCGCGCCTATGGAGTGCCTTGTATCTCTGGCAAGGATTCGATGAAAAACGACTACCTGGCTGCAGAGCTAAACCTGAGTCCAGAGAACAACCCCTACGGCGTAGGGCAGGTACTCCCTGACGGAAGCCTTAAAATTTCTGTGCCCCCTACCCTTCTTTTTTCGGTCTTGGCCCGTATCCCGGATGTACGCCTGGCCATGACCATGGACGTTAAGAATCCAGGAGACCTGGTCTATATCCTTGGGCTGACTAAAGATGAACTGGGAGGTTCGGAATATTTTGCCAGCCGCGGGTTCATCGGGACCAAGGTCCCTCAAGTTAGAGCCCAAGAGGCCCGGGATCGATACCTACGCCTGCGGGAGGCCATCTACTATCGTCTGGTCTCCTCGGCCCATGACTGTTCTGACGGCGGCCTAGGGGTGGCCCTGGCGGAGAAGTGTTTTGCCGGCGGCCTGGGCATGATTATCCATCTCTCGGCGGTGCCTTATGAAGGTGAGAGGCGGGTTGATTATATCCTGTTTTCCGAATCAGCCAGCCGCATCGTGGTCACCGTACCACGTGACAAACAAAAGGACTTTGAAAAACTCTTCAGCGGGGCGGTGTGTGCCTTGATCGGCGAAGTGGTGGCTGAGCCGGTGCTTACCATTCGCGATACCACCGGGGCCACGCTTCTTGAAGAAAACATCTACGAGCTTAAGGCCGCCTGGAAGAAAACCCTGGCGTGGTAGTCTTATGAAAGAGAAGGCATGTCTCTGGATTATCTTCTTCTTTGGCTTGGTAGCCACGGCCAAGGCCTATTTCTTGGTCGTTATCCAGGAAAAAGGCGGGGGATACGCCACCCGTGGAGAAAAGATCAGTTGGCTTGTCTTTCGCGGAGAGCCTTTCCAAGGTCTTGTCCGGGATCTGATCACCCCTAAGGCCTTTATGAGGACCCCGCAAGGAGGAAAAGACCCGGTGGCCTTTACGGTCATTGAGCTTAAAGACTATAAGACCGGCAAGAAACGCCATGCCTTCTACGTCCGTTATACCCCTACCCAAGAGGGAGACTATTATCTGTGTCTGCTCTCCCAAAAGACCTATATCTCGGAAGTAAACGAAGTCTGGCGAGAGATCACCAAGGTGCCTTTACACGTTGAAAGCGAAAAGGCCTGGGAGATCCCGGTAGGCCTTGAACTGGAAATCGTGCCCCTTACCAGACCCTATGGCCTCACCGCTGGCCAGATATTCTGGGGAAAGGTCTTCTCACAAGGGGCCCCGGCCTCTCATGTCTTGGTTCAGGTCACGCATTATCACGGCCTCTTTCTCCCTTGGGAGGCCTTGCCTAAGGATGCCTATGGCAAACTCGACCGCCCGCTCATGTATCTCTCCCTTTATACCGACGATAACGGGACCTTTTCCGTGGCCTTTAATCAACCGGGGTGGTGGCTTGTATCCGCGCGGGTGCCTCAGGGTTTTGTGACCCTGGCTAACCAGAGATTTCCCCTCTTCCTCAGGGGTAGCCTCTGGCTCTATGTCAGACCGCCCTTTGTCCCTCGGGGCTCGTTTCCAAAGATAGTCCCCACGCCCTAAGTTGTTTTAGCATACGCTGGCGATGGCTCCCAGGCCAATAGATCCGCCTACAGATCGGACAAAGACGAAATTCGGCCTGGGTCTCATAGATGTAATCCGGTACCAGACCAAAGACCTCTTCCCGAGAGATATCCTTTAGGCGTGCGTTACAGCGAAGGCATAGGGTAAAAGGCCTTATCCGCGGATACAGAGCCAATTTCTCCAGGACAAAACGCAGTTGTTCTCCGACCAAATCCGAAGGCAGAAAAAGGACTCCTGGATGCTTGGCCCATTTCCTATGACGGGTAAGGAAGATCTTGTCCGGTAGGAGGTCCTTTGAGCTACGAAGCTCGATCAATTCGGTTTCTATGCCCAGGGTGCGCAGCCACTTTACCAAACGACCTACGGTCTTATCACCGGCCAAGGCCTTAGAGGCGTTCCAATTCATATTCCCTGCTGCCAAGGCCTATCTCCTCGGCGTGGGTCAATTGGACCGACCAGTCTATTTTGGGATATAGGGCCCGAAATTTATCCTCTCCGGGACCGGCTTGGATCTTGGCCCCGGGTAGACTTGGTTCTTGATTGACCAGATCAACCGCCGCCTGGTCAATGGCCACCGGATCATCCGAGGCCAGGATACCGATGTCTCTAACGATGGGATAATCATTGAAATGATAGCAATCACAAGCCGGGGAGATGTCCTTGACAAAGGTAATGAAAATGACCCGATCTCTCTTGTTGGAAATTACGGCGTAGGCATATTCGGCCATCTTCTTCATAAAGGTCACCGCTTGTTCGTTCCATTGGACCTTGATCGCCCCTTGAGGGCAGATGGCGATACACTCACCACAACCGATGCACTTCTTTTCGTTGATGCGCATCCTCTTCTTCTTTGCCCCTTCCACCCACTCTGGGGCCCCTACCGGGCAAAACTCAAGGCAAGTCCCGCAGCCGATACAGTATTTCTTGTTCACCTTGGGAGAGATGGTCGAATGCTGCTGGAGTTTTCCCTTACGGGCCGCCCCACCCATGCCAAGATTCTTGATCGCCCCTCCAAACCCGGTAAGCTCATGCCCCTTGAAATGGCTCATGACCACCAGACCGTCGGCCCGGTAGATTTCCTTGGCAATATAAAATTCCTGAAGCACCGGGAGAGGGAGTTCTAGGCGTTCGTAGGTATTGCCCAAAAGGCCGTCGGCAATGATGAGAGGGGCCCCAACCACGGCGTAATCAAAACCGTTGGTAATGGCCGTCTCCAAGTGGGTAATGGCGTCAGAACGGCTACCCTTGTAAAGGGTGTTGCTGTCGGTCAAAAAGGGCTTTACCGGGATGGCCTTGAGCCTTTCTACTACCCGCCTGACCCATTGGGGGCGAATATAGGCCAGGTTCCCCTTTTCTCCGAAGTGGATCTTGATCCCAATGAGGCCTTCCTTACGAAAGCGCTTGGGTAGATCAAAAGGGACCAGTAATTTGTCAAGCTTATCCAGAAGACTCTTTCTATTTTCTACCCGAAAATCGACAAAATAGACCTTACTCGGCATAGCCTATCCCTCATCCTCGTCTCCTAAGATGCTTCCAAGGATACCCCCTACCCCGGCCCCCAAGGCCCCTAGACCAATGGTCCTCGCGGCAGAAGACTCCGGGGCCTCTCTGGGGCCAACAGCCTGAAGCTGCCGCCTGAGCTTGGAAAGCGTCATGGTTTGGATGACCACCGTCCCAGGGCCGGTAAGGGTGGTTAGAAAAAGACCCTCACCACCGAAAAGGGCCGTCTTGATTCCGCCTACAAACTGGACATCGTAACTCACCGATTCGTCCCAGGCCACCACACAACCAGTATCAACCCGGATCGTCTCCCCTGGAGCAAGCTCAAAGGTGACCAGATCTCCTCCAGCGTGGATAAAGACCACCCCATCTCCAGAAAGTCTTTCAACGATGAAACCTTCGCCTCCGAAAAGGGCCCCGCCTATTCGCTTCTGAAGGGCGATGGAGAGATCAATCTCCCCTATAGCGGCCAAAAAGGCGTCTTTCTGGGCCAGGATGGCCTCTTGAGAAAGACCAATGGGCAGGATTCGACCGGGAAAATCACCGGCAAACCCAACCTCACCCTCTCCCTCAAAGAAGGTGAGGAAAAGGGACTCTCCGGCAAGCATCCTCTTTCCGGCAGAAACGATCTTTCCAACGAACCCTTTATCTTTACTGGTGCTCATTCGGCTTTCCATCTGCACCGGCCCGCGGAGATAGACCATCTTGCCTGCCTCGGCAAAGACCGGATGCCGCCCCACCTTTATCTTAAGCATTTCTAAATTATCACCTAGGATCTCGTAAACCTTGGTCTGCCGTTCCAAGATCTTCATCTTTCCCTCCTTGATTTGATCTTAAAAAAGATCGTCCTTTTGACGATATTACAAAAGAAACCAAAAAAGGAAAAAAGAAAAACGATGCCGAAAAAGATCCTCTCTCCGGTCTCCAGAATCGAGGGGCACCTGTCGGTGGAAGTAAAGGTAAAGGAGGGGCAGGTAACCGAGGTCCGTATCCGGGGTGAGATGTACCGGGGAATCGAAAATATCGTCCTCGGTCGTCGGCCTCTGGATGCCATTCGCATTGTGCAACGAATATGCGGGGTATGCCATGAAGTACACGGTATAGCCGCGGCCAGGGCGGTGGCCCAAATATACGGTGTTCATCCCCCACCAAATGGTATTTTACTCATGGACATCATCTTGGCCCTTCATCTCACCTGCGATCATATCCTCCATTTCTACCAACTCGCTCTGCCTGATTACGTTGATTTTTCCGTTCTCACTTCCTATCGCGGAAGCGATCTGCTATTTAGACAATTACGTGATTGGCTGGCGGTAAAAAGACCCTTTCTACTCTTGAAGAAGGCCCTGGGAGACTATATCAAAGACCCGAAAATAGTCTCTTCCTTTTTTGCTCATTATATCGAGGCCTTAGAGATGGTTGCCAAAGGCGGCCAAGGCCTGGCCGTCTTGGGAAGCAAGGCCCCATTTTCTCATGCCGTCTTTCCTGGAGGGATTTCTTCTGATCTTTCCGCTGATCGTATAGCCAAAGTAGAAAGTATCACCCAAGAACTCTATCGTTTTGTCAAGACGGCTTATCTGCCGGATGTGAAAAGACTGGCCCGTCTTTATCCTGCCTATTTCCGCCTTGGGGTCGGATGGAAAAACTTCTTGGCTTACGGAGGATTTGCCTCACTTGGTGAACCTCTCTTTGAGGCCGGGGTATTGATCAGCGGTCATAGGCAACCACTTTCAGCAGAAAAGATTGTCGAACACGTGGCCTATTCCTATTATGAAGGAGAAGCCAAGCCGTTTTTCGAAGAAGACACCCGTCCTCGGCCCAAAAAGCCGAGAGCTTACTCTTGGATCAAGGCCCCGCGTTATGACGGGCATCCTGTGGAGACCGGGCCTTTGGCCAGGATCTGGTTTTCAAAAGAGGGAAAATCTCGCTTTTTGGCCTGTCTAAAAGAACTCGGGTATTCAGAGAAAGAGGCCTTCTCGGTCATGGGAAGGCACCTAGCCCGGGCCCTAGAGACCGAACTCCTTTTGGAATTTGTCTTAAAGGCTTTGGATAAATTAGATCCGGCCGGTCCAACCATTACAAACGTGAATCCCGAAGAACCCGTCAGCGGTCAGGCCTATGCCCTTTCCAATGCTGCCCGCGGGGATCTGCTTCATTATTTAGAAGTAGACCGAGGTCGAATAAGACGATATCAAGCGGTAGTCCCTACCACCTGGAATTTTTCACCCCGTGATGAGAATGGTCTTATGGGGCCGGCGGAAAAGGCCATCGTAGGCACACCGGTAGCCTATAAAGAGGGCCTTATCGAAGTAGGCCGAGTGGTGAGGAGCTTTGATCCATGTATGGCCTGTAGTGTCCATTAAGGAGGGACGAAGGAATGAAACCTTTCAACCGCCGGGAGTTTCTTAAGTTCTGTGGACAACTCTCCCTGGCCCTTTTTGGAACCACCACCTTTGGCCCCGGGCTGGCCAAAGGTCTGGCTCGTTTGGCAGGCGGCGAAATAAAGGTCCTGTGGCTCAGCGGGCAGGGTTGCAGCGGCGACGCCACGGCCTTGGTTTACGGAGATGCCCCACCCATTGTGCCGCTGATTACCTCTTTGGTGGATATTCGATTCCATCCTCTTCTTTCCGTAGCTCAAGGACAGGCGGTGGTCGAAATTTTTGAAGCGGCTTCGCGAGAAGGGAATTTCATCCTCTGTTTTGAAGGGGCGGTACCTGCCGGTATGCCAGAGGCCTGTGTCATAGGAGAAAGACCGGTGACCGAATGGCTGGCTAAGCTTGCTCGCGCCGCTGATTTGGTCATTGCCTGCGGCACCTGTGCCTCCTATGGCGGCATCCCGCATGCCTCGCGAGAAACTGGTTCGATTTCTGTACCAGAATATCTAAAACAAATTGATCTTTCCAAACCAGTAGTACGTATTCCCGGCTGCCCAATGAACCCCACACGTTTTACTGGCACGGTGGCCTATTTCGCCGCTTACGGAAAACTACCTCCACTAGATAAAGATGGCCGACCCATTATGTATTACCGCGATTTGGTCCATGAAAACTGCCCACGTTTTCACTATTTCGTCGAGGATAAATACGCTAAGTCCCTTTCAGAAAAAGGACTTTGTCTATTTTGCTTTGGCTGTCGAGGCCCGCTTACGCGGGCTGATTGCCCTCTAAGGACATGGAACGGTGAAACAAATTGGTGTGTAAGGGCCAACACCCCGTGCATCGGCTGTGCCCATCCTGAATTCCCTTGGGACCCGGAAAAAGGTATCTACCGAGACCCCTCGAGCATTCCATCTAAGGTAGAATTGGGGAAGGAGGAGATATGAAATTCGGGCTAAAACACAAAGTAATGCTTCTCCTTCTGGCCAATGCCTGCCTCTTTCTCTTTATTTATTGGCAAGCCATACGTCATATCTCGCGTATATATGAAAAGGAAATCGTAAATACAGTAGATCAATTAGCCATGATGAGTACCTTTGGAGCTATAGATACCCTGCGTAAGGGGAATATGCATTCTTTTTCTAATCTTTTGATTCAGGCTACCAAGGCCAAAGGCCTTCGTGAACTGTCCCTCCTTAATCCAGAAGGGAAAGTCCTCTATTCTTCAAGACCGGATGCCGTAGGCAAACATTATGATTTGCAAAATCTCTCTGAATTACGAAAAAAGGCCTTTGTAAGAGTTATTTCAGTAAAAACCACCCGTTATTGCATGGTATGCCACCAGGGTTGGTCTGAAGGAAAAACAAATTCTTATTTTCTCGTTACTTATGACAAGCATGTCCTCCACGCGGCCGCCGCCGTCAAAAAGAAAGGTTTTACGGTGGCCGTCGGCGTCTTTGCCGTGGCCTTGGTCATCTCCCTTCTCATTTTTTATCTCACCGTCGATCGTCCACTTTCCAGATTTCACCAGGGTGTCAAAGAAATCTCCAAAGGAAATCTTTCTCATAGATTCGAAGTTAAAGGGCGGAATGAAATCAGCCAAATGGGGCATTATCTCAACAAATTGGTAGAAGATCTCCAAAATCTCCTGACCAACATGACCACCAACGCCGGTAAGATAGCCCAAATCACCAAACAGGTAGTCGAGGGTTCAGAAAAAATCGTTCACACCGCAGAAAAACAAGAAAAAACAGCCTTTCGGGCCAAAGAGGCCTCGGGGGCCTTGGATCAAGTGGCCCAAAAGGCCGGAGAAGTAGAAAATGCCGTCGAACGAGCAGTAGGCATCATTCAAAATGGTCAAGAGGTGGTCCAGCGAGTAGAAGAGGGAATCTCCCATCTCTCTACTTCGGTAATGAACGTTTCTGAAAATCTCAACAAATTACACACCCTTTCCGGAGAAATAGGCCGAATCATCCAGATCATTCAAGAAATTGCTGAACAAACTAATCTTTTGGCTTTAAACGCCACCATCGAAGCCGTAAGGGCTGGCGAAGCAGGCAAAGGCTTTGTGGTCGTGGCTAATGAAGTCAAAGAACTCTCCCGGAGCAGCCATCGAGCTACAAAAGAGATAGATAAAATCCTTTCCTCTATTCGAAATGAAGTAGAAGTAGCTGTAAATCTCATGAAAGAAAGCGTCAAAGAGGCGGAGACCGGACAGGAGTTGGCCAGTGAAATCGAGGAATTTTTCCGTAACGTAGCTCAGGAAATCGGTTTTATCGAGGAGGCCGTACACCGTATGGGTGAACTCTCCCGAGAAGTAGCCCGTTTTGCCGCCAAAGACCTCCAGGAAATCTATCAAGGGGCCTTAGAAAACAAAGAGATCGTCTCTGAGCTGGAGACCATTTCCAAAGAATTGAAGAAAGCGGTGGAGAATTTGGAAAGACTAATGGCCCAAAGCAAGAATAAAGTCCTTTCCCGGGCTTAAATCCAAATAGCGCTTCTTGGCCTAGGGATCCGTCCTCGTTTTTGGAATGAAAATGGGAACGGATCCCAAAAATAATAGCTACTTTCCGTGGTTGGCCCTCATCTGAGTGGCCAATTCTTTGATTTCTCCGAGGTCTTTGACCATCATCGCCCAGCCATACCAGTAGGCATAATCCGGATTTACATGGAAAAAGGCCTGATAGGCGCGCATGCGGTGCTTCATGTACATCTGAAAGAGAATTTGCTCAATGTAAGAGAGTTTGTTCAGGTCACCATAACCGGTTCGCATAAAGTAGAGAAAATCTGGATAGGCATAGGGTTGATCAGGACGTTTCTTCAAGAGGCCATCTTTGTAAAGATCAGCCACAATTTGGATGGCTTCCGCCAGTAAAATGGTGCTTTTTTTCATCATTTCATCCGCCATCTTGAAGCGAAACCTGACGTAACTCTCTGAATGACACTTAGTACAGGTCTTGATCATCTTGGCCCGTTCCTTCTGAAAGGCCTCATCACTCAATCGGGCCAGATCAGCCCCCTTGACCAGTTCCAGGCGGGCGGTGGGCTCACCGGTCTCCGGATTAAGCACCCCTAGGGCCTTTAGGAGGACCACCTGGGCCTTGGCCCATTCTGGATCATTAAGGGGTAATCTCACCCCGAGAAACCCCCAAGCCGTTCTGTTCTCGTGATTCCCGTTTGGCATATGACAATCCTGACAAGCCGGGGCTTGGGCCTCTTTGGGTAGGTGGCCTACCTGTTTGGCCAGCCAACGAGAACCGTGCTTTGAAGAGCTCCACATCTCCCACTGAGGATGATCATAGCCCATGTGACATTGACGACAGGCCCGAGGATCTAGGGCCTCCTTTTTAGAAAAGGTGTGCCTGGTATGGCATTCGTCGCAGGAATTGTTCTGATAGCGATAGCCCTCTTTGTGTAAGGCAGCCCTTTGCTCCTTGGATTTGATACCCATGTTATGACAACCGCCACACCCCCCGCCACCTTCCATTAAGATATCCGGCTCCAGATGGGTGACCGGCAGGGCGTTCAGCACCGTCCAGCCGAGATTGTGTTTGCCCCTTAGGAATTGTTTGAATTGTCTTTCGTGACATCGGGCGCAGACGTGTTCATCCGGGAGCTGGGCCTCCTTTACGTCTTTCTCATCGGTGTGCCGATCACCATGACAGGCAATACAATCCACGTCTTCCTTAAAATGTTTGCTGGCCTTCCAATCCGCCACCTGGCCCGGGCTTATCTTTTGATGGCACTTTACACACATATCCACTTTTTTAGCCCAGATAGGGGAATAAAATACCAATATTCCCAAAAAACAGCTTAAATAAACCCACCTTTTCATCCTAACCTCCTTGGTTTTTATTTTGAGACCGTGGACAGACAAAATTAAAAATTTTGCTTGTTTTCATAAATTCTTTTTATTGGAGAAGATATCTAAATTTAATGAAAATTTCAAACTAAAATAATTTAAATTAAGTTCGGACCTGCTCCAAAAATTAGCTCTAAGGTAAAAATTTCCTGCTAAGAAAGACTTTTCCTTGAATATGGTCCGTTTATCCCGAGGGAGATCTGAAGAGGAGTTTCTTTTCTATTTCTTCAACCGGGATTAGGGTTGAAAACGGCTTGGCTGGTTCGTATCTTGGAAAAGGAGAAAAGTTATGGCCTACATCAAAGACTTAGGAGAGATTTATTTGGCAGGAAATTATCGTCGATTTCCAGTAGCCTTTGTACGGGGTAAGGGCTCAAGGCTTTACGATGAGGAAGGGCAAGAATATCTTGACTTCACCGCTGGCATAGCCGTCTGCTCTCTGGGCCACGCGCCAGAGGCGGTAGCCAAGGCCGTCTGTGAACAGGCGCAAAAACTCATCCATGTCTCCAACCTATATTGGACCGAGCCCCAGGCCAAACTGGCTGAACTTTTGTGTGAGAATTCCTTTGCGGAAAAGGTCTTTTTTTGTAATAGCGGAGCCGAGGCCATTGAGGCGGCGCTTAAGCTTGCTCGTCGCTACGCCTGGAAAAACCATGGCCCGGAAAAGATCAAATTTGTAGCCCTTGAAAAGTCCTTCCATGGGCGGACCTTTGGGGCCCTTTCAGCCACCGGCCAGCCCGCTTACTGGGAGGGTTTTGGACCTCTTGTCCCGGGCTTTGTCCATATTCCACCCAACGACCTCAAGGCCTTAGAAGAAGCGGTAGACGAAAAGACCTGCGCCGTGATTCTAGAACCCATTTTAGGCGAAGGTGGGGTAATCCCCCTAACCAAAGAATTTTTGGAGGCCGCCCGGGAACTCTGTCATAAGCACCAGGCCTTGCTTATTTTTGATGAGATTCAGGTCGGGCTTGGGCGCACAGGGCGTCTCTTTGCTTATGAACTCTACGGCATAGAACCGGATATCATGACTCTGGCCAAGGCCCTGGCCGGGGGTATACCCTTGGGGGCCATGTTGGCCAAGGAAGAGATCATGTCTGCCCTGGAACCTGGAAGCCATGCCTCAACCTTCGGCGGAAATCCGGTGGCCTGTGCCGCGGGAATAGAAGTCCTAAAGGCCTTGCTTAAGCCTGATTTCCTAAAGGAGGTAGACCTTAAGGGCAAGGCCTTGCGCCAAAGGTTGCTTACCCTGGCTGAGAAGTTCCCTTCTTTGGTGGCTGAAGTACGGGGGGTAGGCCTGATTCAGGCCATGGAACTCTCCGTCCCGGTAGCCCCGGTGGTCGAGGCCTTATTCAAACGCCGAATACTAGCCAACGGTATCCAAGAAAAGGTCCTTCGATTTACTCCTCCTCTGACCATTGCCTATCGCGAAATCGACGCCCTTTACAGCGCTTTGGAGGAAATTTTGAAGGAGGTTTCGGAAATGGCTTGACCGAGCAAGGGGGTTTTGCTATCCCTCTTTCAGCCAGACGGGCGGAGACCATGAGTGTCCTTTTTTCACAACGTCATCTACTCGATATCACTTCACTTACCCCGGATGATATCGTTTCCGTCTTAGATCTTGCTGATAGCCTCAAAGAAGTCTTAAGACGCCCCATTCCCAAGGTCCCCACCTTACGGGGCAAATTAGTCACTAACCTCTTTTTTGAACCCAGCACCAGAACCAGGCTCTCTTTTGAAAAGGCGGCCAAGACCCTTTCGGCCGACACCTTCAACTTCACCGCACGGATGAGCAGCGTGGAAAAGGGAGAAACCTTACTGGACACCGTGCTCAACTTGGAGGCCATGGGCACGGACCTCTTTATCATCCGCCACCCCAAGGCCGGGGCGCCCCATTTTATCGCCAAGCACACCAAGGCCCGGGTCATAAATGCCGGAGATGGATTCCATGCCCATCCCACCCAGGCCTTATTGGACATGCTCACCGTGCGCCAAAAGAAGGGGACCCTTTCCGGGCTTAAGGTGGCTATCATCGGTGATATCCGCCACAGCCGCGTGGCCCATTCCAATATCGTCGCCTTTCGTAAGATGGGTTCAGAGGTATATGTCTCCGGCCCGGCCACCATGCTCCCCCCAGAAAGAGAGGCCTTAGGGGCCAGGGTCTGTTATCGGCTGGAAGAAGCCCTTTCCGGGGCAGACGTGGTCATGGCCCTGAGGGTCCAGAAAGAACGCCACGGTCGTCCGCTCTTTCCCTCCTTTAGGGAATACACCATTCACTTTGGCCTTAACCGCCAAAGATTGGAATTGGCCAAAGAAGATTGTCTCCTCATGCATCCAGGGCCTATCAACTGGGGGGTAGAGTTACATCCCGAGCTTCAAAACGATCCCCGGAACGTGATCCTGAAGCAGGTCGAAAACGGAGTGGCCATCAGGATGGCCCTGTTAGTCCTTCTCTTGGGAGGTGGGGCATGAAAATCCTGCTCAAAGGCGGACGAGTGATCGACCCCTCCCAGGGCCTTGATCAGGTCTTAGATGTCCTCTTGGAGGATGGCCAAATACGTACCCTTGGCCGAGGGCTTTCCACCCAAGGAGCCAAGGTCATTGATTGCCAAGGGCTTTTGGTCACTCCGGGGCTCATTGATATGCATGTGCATTTGCGTGAGCCAGGCGAAGAATGGAAGGAGACCATCGCCAGCGGGACCATGGCTGCGGCGGCGGGAGGTTTTACCGCGGTGGCCTGTATGCCCAATACTAAGCCCCCAAACGATGATGCCGAAGTGACACGTTATATCCTGGAAAAGGCCCAGAAAGAGGCCGCCACCAGGGTTTATCCCATCGCTTGTATCACTAAAGGACAAAAAGGGGAGGTCCTGACTGAGTTTGGTGAGTTAAAACAGGCCGGGGCCGTTGCCCTTTCTGATGACGGGCGCCCGGTGCCTGAGGCGGCGGTCATGCGGCTGGCTCTGGAATACGCCAAGAATTTCGATCTCCCCATCATCTCCCACGCCGAAGAACTCTCTCTTTCAGAAGATGGGCAGGTAAACGAAGGTCTGGCCTCAGCCACCCTAGGGATGAAAGGCATACCCGCCGAAGGAGAAGCAGTGGCCATCTTTCGCGAAGTAATGTTAGCCAGGCTGACTGGCACCCCGGTCCACATCGCCCATGTTTCCACTAAGCTAGGAGTAGAAATCATCCGCCAGGCCAAGAAAGAAGGCCTTCCAGTCACCGCTGAGACCGCTCCTCATTATTTCACCCTCACCGAAGAGGCCACTTTTGGTTATAATACCTACGCCAAGGTCAACCCCCCTCTTCGTTCTGCGGAAGATCGAACGGCTGTGCTGGAAGCCCTGGCCGACGGCACCTTAGACGCCATTGCCACGGATCATGCCCCCCACAGCGATCTGGAAAAGGAAATCGAATTTGAATTGGCAGCCTTCGGATTAGTGGGACTAGAGACAGCCCTTCCCTTGACCTTAAAGCTGGTCTCAGAAGGGGTTATATCTCTTTCTCGGGCCATAGAGCTTTTGTCCACCAATCCGGCTCGTATCCTCCGTATCCCCGGCGGGACCCTTAAACCCGGCACCCTGGCAGATGTGACCATAATTGATCCCGAACGAAAATGGGTGGTAATCAAAGAGGGTCTTCATTCCAAGGGTAAAAATTCCCCCTTCTTAGGATGGG
>CAZKEG010000007.1:0-15472 GCA_964551715.1 uncultured Thermodesulfobacteriota bacterium | reverse complement strand
CCTTCATAGCTGGTCCGATAGTCTTAGACATGATGTTAATGCTTTCGGCGATACAAACTACCGTTTGACTCATTTTTTCCTCCTATCAAATTTATTGAATATTTGAATAATTTTTCTTATACGAAGGTTTCCTGCTTGAAAACAAAAGATCTAGGCTGCTTTCCACTCTTTAAGGAAGGCCGGAAGGCCGCTCGCCTCCCGCGGCCCAATGATAATTTCCCAATCAGGTAACTCTTCTTCTAGCTCCCCCTTAATGGAGGCCAGATATCCTGGAATGACTAATTTACGATGGTTGACTTTTTCTGCGATACCGGATTTCTTTACAAACTCGGCAATGGTATCCGCCCCGAATTTCCCCGCCGCCCAGGCCGTAAGCACCGAAAGGCCTTCGGTATCTTTGATAAGCAGCCAGGAAGGTACACGACTGCCCTCGATCTCACCAGAGACAATGAAATACGTGAGGGCGAAGTTACAGGTGATCAAGACCGGCGAACTCTCATCCGGCCCGTTGAGCGGATAGATCCCCTCTTCCACCACCAAAGGCCGCTGGGGATCAGTAAAGATATTCATGCGCTCGACCAAGAGCGGATACAAGAGATCGCCCCGAAGGTCAGAGAGGATGATCATCCCGGCGTACTTGGCCACCAGGACCGAGGCGATCATATACTCAAGGACAATATTTTCCGTAAACCGATAGGGAAAGGTGATACTCGGAAACCCAAAGGGCTTAAAGCGTTTCTTAATGGCCGCCCGCCGCATAATCACTTGGTCTTCATATACTTCCCGTACCCCCCGCGGGCTGGTGTCAAGGACCAGGTCTTTGAGCCCCATCTTGATCAGTTCTTCTGAGATGCGGGCCGTCTCCGCCAGAAAATCTCCCTTGACCGCCAAGGGATAACCCAGCTCTTTGGCCAGCTCTCCCATCTCCTTGAAATTGTCCATGGTTGCGGCGTAAAGCAGCGGTTTATGTTCGCCGCATTCCTTAGCCCCGGCGGAAAGGACTTCTTTTTTCTCACTCATGAGGACCAAGACCGCCTCCGGGGCCTCTTCTCTCACCTTCTTCACCAGGGCGGCAAAGCGGTCAGCCTCTCCGCTAGTATCTTCAAGGGCGATCACTTCGGGATGGAGTTGCACCCCTACCCGTTCCCAACGAAATTTCTTAAACTTGGCCAAGTGATCCGCCACTTCTTCATCGGTCATCCCGGTGGTTATCCGAATGCCGATGGGCGGTGGGTTCTCAAAACGTTTCTCGTGTCTGAAAAGGACCGTTTCTCCTCCTATTGGGATCACGTGATCACCGCTTCCGAGCTTTACCGTCCTGATCGGAGGGGCTGAGGCCTCGGCGATCTTTTCCTTGACCTCCTCCGAGACATGGGGACAAGCGGCGATATCTGCCTGCCCGGCAGCCACCTTCATAGCAAAGGCCAAACAGGTGGGGAACCCGCATTCCTTACAATTGGTCTTTGGGAGCATCTGTAATATCTGGATTCCAGTAAGCCCCATCTTCCCTACCCCTTCTCCTTTGGTTTACATAAGCGGTTCCATCTCAAGCACCGGGTGTTTTACCTTCTCGATCCACTGGCGCACCTCATCTTCGGAATTGGCCACGGTTTCATCGGCGATCTTGTCGATGAGATCCGGCACACCCAACGCCTCGGCTCGTTGGACCAGTTTTTCTCTGAGTTCCTCCTTGAGCATCTTGGGCATCCAGACCACCCGCTTAAGTCCCCCTTCGGCCAAGAGGAACTTACGCGAGGTGATATAGTGCTTGGAAACCCCCATAAACCCAGGGGTCACCTGACCACCGCCAACCATACCGGCCATGGTTGTAAACTTCATCCCCGTAGGGGTCATGCCCATATAGTCACGGTTGACGATCATCACGCCGTTACAGGTGGGGAGCACCGCGGCGATACACTCAAAGCACCCACAGGCGGTCATCGGATCGACCAGGATACTGTAAAGACTCACCCGCTCTACCTTCCCGCGGGAGGCCTGTTTGACGAATTCGTTTATCCCGCTAAACTGACCAAGCCTCTCGTCTAGGAGCTCACCCTTCTCTATCGGCTGGTTCGGGCCAGTGGGGTTGATCTCGTAACAGGCCTTTCCATCAAGCCAGTTATAGGCCCCGCACATCCCCACCCGCTCCGGGGTGATGATACAGACATGATTCGGGGCAAAACTCTGACACAAGGTACAGGAGTAGTAGACATCAACGCTTTCGTCTGTAAGCCCGGCGATACGGGCATCACGCTTGGCATAGACCCCCTTGGCAAACTCAATGATCTCGCGGACTTTGTCCTCTTCGGTGTAGATCTTTACTTGACACTTATCGACAATGGCCGAAAATTCTTGCCTGAGCTTGGCGTAGAGGATCTCGCCGATATGCCGAAAGAGAAATCCCTTTTCCGCTGCGGCCTTACTGATACGCAGCCACATAATATTCCGTTGCCCAACGTGCATGATCCCCTGGGCATAGTTGATTAGGTGGTGGAACTGCCGCTCAAGGATGGCCTCAAAGTCTTCCTGCATGTTGGCCCCAGCCACCTCGACCACAATGGCAAAGGGCAACCTATACGGCGGGCCTTCAAGGCCAAGTTTCTCCACTTCGTTTATCTCCGGACCGAAGACCTCGATCTTCCCGTCTTCTACTTCGTCAAGGGGCTTAGAGATCAGGACCTCCACCGCCGGCGTCCGTCCGCCACCGCACTCAAGATAGAGATCACCCTTACGCACCCGCTCACCCTCAAAGGCCGGACCATAGGCCACCGGGATATCGATCTTGGTCACCGTGACCTTGAGACCGCGGACTTCCAAGGCCCGATCGACGATCTCTTCATAAGGCACCTTGGAGACCACGTGCTCGTAGGTACAAACCCCAAAGGGCTTGATCTCCGGAATGTCCCAATCAGAGATAGTCGGGAAGCCCCAATTGATGGCCCCGGCGGCGTTGGCGTACCATTCATCTGAGACCGGACCAAAGGCAATGACAAAGGCAAAGGTCCGATCCTTGTTATAGAGGAGGTTACCCATGTAGTCACCGGGTTTGATCCCGCCAAAGGCCATGGCCACCCGGCAGGCAAACCCGATAGCAAAGACCGCCGAAGAGGTGGTCGGCCCAAAGGGAATGAGACGCGTGGGCCACCCGAGCTGGACCCCGGCCTCTTTAAGCTGTTCGGCCATGCGCACCCCGTTGGTGTCCGAGTGCATAAAGACATAGAGGGTCTTTTCCAGGAGTTCATGGGCGATCTTTTCGGCGATCTCCTTCGAGGGCGGGGCCCCTAAACAGGCGGCAAATCCCGGGGCGGTGCCGTCCACAAACTCAACTCCCCGTTTACGGAAGATGACGTCATCAGCCGCCCCAAGCCAAATATTCCCGTTAACCGGTTCTTCGGTCTTGGTGTAAAAGTTCGGGTCTTCAAGGTAGCGAATGACCTCAATGATCTCTTCGGCAAAGAAGGTAGCCATACCGGCATCAAGGGCCGGACCAAGATACGGCAGCCAAAGGTGTTCTGAAGGGATGGGAGGCAGGAGTCGTTTGGCCTCTTCCAGGACCTCTTGGCAATCACCGAGTTTTTTGACCGGATAGCCTAAAATGGCGTAGATAATGGGCAAATAATAGGCCGTATTCGGAAAACCGATCTCCTGCTCTTTGCCAAATTTCTTGACCGCCTCTTCGTATTTTTCTAAGGCCTGCTCTACAATCTTATGTGCACCCCTAATGGCTGCCGTGGCAATAATCCTCGACATCCTTCTTCCTCCCTAGTTTTGTTGAGCCATTAAGCCAGAAACGACTTTTTTGGTCAGCTCAATGGCCTTGGGATGACGCATGATCAAAAAGTCACCCCCGGCCAGGAGCAAAGAGATGGCGGTGATAGACTCCATGGCTATCCCGCGGATCTCTTGGTCCCCAAGGAGATCCTCACTTGGGAGATTGGCCTCCTTGGCCTTCCAGACCTCTTTCCCCACGTTGATGATAAAGGGGACCTGGAGCTTTTCGTCCTGGGCGTAGAGGGCCGCCAACCGAATTCGTTCCATGACCGAATAGGTGTATTCCAGACCATAACCCAAGGCCCCGACCGAGGGGTCCATGGCGATCTTTTCCAAGGGTACCCCTACATTTTCCAACAGAATGTTGAGCTGTTTGGCCAAGTTCACATCAATGGGGCTTGAAGCAATGATCGAAAGATCATAACCCATGGCCGTAGCCCCCAAGGCCCGATGGTTGGCATCTACCACCGGACCGATCATGGCCTTGCTCTCCCCCAAGACTCCAGCCACCTCTCGCAGGACCTCGACGTCCTTTTCTGCATGCCCAGAACCCCAAATGACCAACGGAACATCCACCGCCTTAACCACCTTTTCCACCACCTTGGCTGCATGATCCGGGCCAAGGTTCATAAAATTCGGGTCCGTGGCCATGAGATAGACGTTGATCGCCTCGGCCCCGTAGACCTCCACGCACTTCTTGGCCCACTGCCCTGGATCATGCCAGACATCCTCGAAGTATTTGGCGATACTCTCCGGCCAATCCTCGGGCTTGATATCCAAGACCTCCATGGCGATTCGAGGGACATTCTTCATCTCCCCTTCAAAGAGATGGAAGGGGAGGACGTTGGTACCTCCGATCTTAAAGGCCTTTTCCCCGACTCCGATCTGGACCTCGCGAATAAAGGCCGTCCCAGGTTCCTTGTAGATGTCTTCGGCAATCCCCGCCGCCCGCTCGGAGACCTCACGATATTCCAAAGACAGATCAGGAAAGAGCAGGATATCCGCTATCTCCGGGGCCTCAGCCCTGACCGGAACTTCTTCCATCACCTCTTCTACTTTTTTGGCCTCTTCTTCCGCCTTCTTGGCCAACTCTTCTCGTTTGGCCGAAATGGCCTTAAGCCCCTCTTCCGCCTCCTCAAGACCCGGAGAGAGTTCTAAGGCCTCCTTGAAAAGCCTTTCCGCCTCATCAAGCTCTTCTTTTTCAAATTTTTCTTTAGCTTCGCTAATTAAGGCCGCTATCTTTCGTTGTTTTTCGATTTCGTTTAAACCCTGTTTGGCCGCTTCGTTATCCGGTTCAAGGGATAGGACCTGTTTGTAAATCTCCTCCGCCTTAGAAAGCTCGGCAGCATCAAGGGCAGCCTTGGCCGCGGAAAGGAGATCAGCAATCCTCTTGGCCCGTTCTTCTTCCTCTTTGCGCTCTGGGACTTCAGGTTTCCCCGGTGGTTTCTCAGGTGGTGGACCTTCGGGTACTTCACCAAGGAGGGTCCTCTCTAGACTGGCCAGGCCATCGTGCAAGAGATTGACTCCTTCCCTTAGGGCATCCATACTGCTTCTCAAGGCGGAAAAGACATCCTTTAAAGCGGCCACCGGGACTTCTACCTTGGGCGGGGCCTCTTCAGGTGGGGCCTCAGGCACCGCCTCTTCAGGGGCCTTTTCCACTCGGATCTCAGGCACAGGCCGTTCGACAAAGAGCTCTGAAGGAGCTTCTTCCATCTCAGGCCGCGGATAGAGCCCGGCCCGCTTGACAATCTCTGGGATGGCCTCCTCCCATTCGATGGCCATGATATGGACCCCGGCGATCCCTGGAATCTCTCTCACCTGCTGGATGATATCCACGGCGATCTGGATGCCTTCTTCCCGTTTGTCTTTGGCCGCCTTCATCCGGGAAAGGATCTCATCCGGCACATCAAGCCCGGGGACGTTGTATTTCATGTACCGCACCATTCCAAAGGACTTGGGTGGTGTGATCCCAGCCAGGATATAGACCTTCTCCGTAAGCCCCATCTCCCGGGCCATCTCCATAAATTTCTTAAAACGTTCGAGGTTATAGACGATCTGGGTCTGGATAAACTCCGCCCCGGCCTTCACCTTTTTGGCCAAGCGATAGACCCGAAACTCAAACGGATCAGCAAAGGGATTGGCCGCTGCCCCGAGGAAGAACCGAGGCCTCACCCCCTTTATTTCGCTACCAGACTGAAACTTCCCTTCGTCCCGCATCCGGCGGACCATATCCAGGAGCTGGATGGAATCCAGGTCAAAGACCCCCTTGGCCTCGGGATGATCACCAAACTTCTGGTGATCACCGGTAAGACAAAGGAGGTTCTTGATCCCCAAGGCCGAGGCCCCGAGCAGATCCGCCTGGATGCCAATGCGGTTCCGATCTCGGCAGGTCATCTGGATGACCGGCTCTACCCCCTCGGCCATAAGGAGCACCGCCGAGGCAATACTTGACATCCGAACCACCGCCGTCTGACAATCAGTGATATTGGCAGCGTCTATATAGCCCTTTACGATTCGGGCCTTCTTGCGGACCACTTCACCATCGGCGCTTCGCGGAGGACCGATCTCTCCGGTGACGACAAAATGCCCTCCCCTAAGGAGTTTTTCCAGATGACTCTCCGCCTTAAATTCCTTACTCACCACGCCCTCCTACCCCTGAGATTGCTTGGCATTATTGACCTTGAGGTCTTCACGTATCCTTTCCCTTGGCCCGCCGTGGCCAGCGGGAATCCAATTCTTGGCTGGCCAGATCTCATAAAGCCTCTCCACTTCCCCGCGGGCCTTAAGCCTCTCGTAGATCTGATGCCACACACAGGGGACATCAGGCCTGATCTCACACCTTCCGTTCTGAGATCCCCCACACGGCCCGTTCAGGAGGTTCTTGGCACACCGGGCAATGGGGCAAAGCCCTCCGGTCAGGTGAATAATACAATCCCCGCAGCCGCGACACTTCTCCTGCCATTCCCCTAAGGCCGGATTGGCCCCGTAAAAACTCGTGTTTACCCCGGGATAGATCTTCACCTCGGGATAGAGGTCAGAGGCCATATTGACCCCTACGCCGCAGGCCAGGGAGACGATGGCCTCGACCTTCTTGGAGATCTCTTCGATGGGTTTTAAATATTCCGGATCACACTGCCGAATAAAAGTATCTTCCAGGATCTCGATTGGTCTACCGGCCTCTTTTCTAGCCAACCGAAGGGCCGAGGCCAGGATTTCTACCTCCCTGTCCCCCCCGGCCGAACAGATGGCCACACACCCTCGACAGCCGATAATGGCTATCTTCTCAAAGGGCTCGATCATCTTTAAGATCTCGGGGATTGGTTTTCTCTCGGCAACGATCATGTGCCTCTCTCCTGTCTTCTCTTTTCAAGGATCTCTAACAGGGCCTCAAGGGTCTGCTTACAGGCCCTGACAAAGGCCCCGGTATCCAGCCTAGGGATAAAGAACATCTTTACCCGTTCGGGTTCTAATCCAATCTCCTGCAATATCTCCTGGGCGGCTTTTACTCGTTTGCTGGCCCGGAGGCTGCCCAATTTGTTATGACACGCCCCCATCTCGCAGCCAGCCACCATCACCGCCTCTGCCCCTTCTTCCATGGCCCGCAGGATATCCACCACATCGATCCGTCCGGAACAAGGAAACCGTTTTATCTCCACCTTGGCCGGAAGAACGGCTAGGTCTTCAGTCGTGGCCTCGTTGGTATAGTGACAACACAAAATGGCGATCTTGGTCTCAGACATGGAGCCTAAACCCCCGCTTCTAAGGCACTCATCTCCGGCGAAGGCTCAAGATAAATGGCCCGTGCCGGACACTCCACCACACATATCCCACAAGCCTGGCACTTTTCCGGATCGATGACGGCGTAACCATCGCTGACGATCGACGGCGCCCCAAAGGGACAGGTACGCACACAGGTGAGACAAGCGATACACTTCTCTGGATCGACCTTGGCCAACCGACCGACCGAATATCTCTTCTCCAGCGCCTCTGGGTCCTTCTCCTTGGCCCAGGCCTTGAGGGCCTTGATTACCTCCATGGGCTTTACCTCCATGGGACAGACCGGCAGACAAGACCCGCACTCCGAGCAGTACCAAATCGTCTTTCCTGAAAAGAGCCTCTCCGTAAGGCCAAGGAGGAGGCAATGGACCACCACCCGTGGATCAAACTCTTCGACCACCTTTTCCACCGGACAGATCCCGGAGCAGGCCCCGCAGCGAAAACACTGGGCTAGGGTATCCGGGGCCCCTAGACCGATGATCTGCCTGGCCAAGGTCCTGTCTCTTTCTTTAAGATCTATCATTTACGAATCCCCTTCCCTTTTGGGTTGCCAAACGTTACCCTCCTGCACCACCTGCCCTTTCTTAGACAAGGTCTTAAGGATGTTGACGATCTCTTCCTCTGAGGCCCCGGTCTTCTCCGTAAGGGCCTCGATGGAAACCGGCCCTTTGGCCAAGAGGGCATTGATCTCCGCCTCAAGGAGCTCTTTCTTGATCAACGGAAGCAGTTTCTCCTCTACCCGACTGGCAATCCCCTCCGGGCTATAATCTCCGGCCTTTTTGAGCTCCCGGGCTAAGTTTCCAAAGGCCGCTCGAAAACGCATCTTGCTGGTCAGCTCCCTGGCGGCCTCAAGCCGAAATTTTAAAACTTCAAGCGAGATCCCTTCCGCTTCCCCTAGGGAGCCGAGTTTCTTTATATTCTCCGTGAACTCGGTGATAAGCTGGACAAAACGCGGGGCCTCGGCGGCCGAGGCCCAGTCAAGCCGGAAGCGGTGGGGATCAACCCCCACTACTTCTAAGATTCGCCTTACCGTCTCTGCCATGACCATTGCTTCGTAATTACCAGACTGGTAATGACATTCTCCCAGGTGTCAGCCACCGGCAAAGACACCATCTGCCCCGACGTAGAAGGCCTCCACCACGAACCGCGGATCGATCCGACCAGTACACATCACCCGGATGACGCGGTTATTAGGTGGATACTGGTAACGGGCCACGCCAGCGGCATCAGCCGCCGCATAGCAGCACCAGTTACACAAAAAACTCAATATCTTGGGCTCAAAGCTCATAGTCTTTCCTCTTCTAAAATTTCTTTAGGCCGCCTCTTCGACCGCCTTTTCCTCCTCTTTGATCTTCTCGCCGAAGGCCTCTATCTGGGCCAAGATGGCCTCATCCGTAAAGCCTCCCATACTGATGGCCAGGACCGGACAATGGGAGGCACAGATACCACAGCCCTTACAAGAAGCAGCGATGGTCTCCGCCTTCTTTCTCTTACCCACTTTGATCAACCGGATGGCTCCGTAAGGACAAAGGGCCTCGCATATCCCGCAACCGATGCACCGTTTCTGATCCACGCGCGAGACAATAGGCGGCACGTCGACAAAGCCCCTGGCCATAGGGATGACGGCCTTGGCCGCCGCCGCCCTGGCCTGGGCTAGGCTTTCATCCAAAGGCTTCGGCGCATGGGCCAGGCCACAGACGTAGACCCCTTCTACCGGGAGCTGAACCGGCATGAGCTTCACATGGGCCTCAAGGAAGAAGCCGTCTTTGGTAAGCGGCGCCTTGAGGATCTTGGAAAGCTCTTCGGTCTCCGAGGGAACGATACCCACCGAAAGGACCAAAAGATCACACGGAAGCAAGAGATCCTCGCCAAGCAGACGATCTTTGACCTTTACCGCCAATCCCTCATCGGTCTTTATTACCTCCGGTGGGGATTCTTGATCGTAACGCAGGAAGATCACGCCCTTCTCTCTCGCCTCGCGGTAGGCGTCTTCAGAAAAGCCATAGGTCCGCATCTCCCGGAAGAGGATATAGACGTCCTTTTCCGGGTATTTCTCCTTGAGGCGCAAGGCGTTTTTCACCGCTTGCTGACAACAGAGTTTGCTACAATAAGGCAGATCATCCCCGCGGGAGCCCACACACTGAATCATGACGATGCTCTTGGCCTGAGAAAGTCCTTCATCCCTAGCCGCTAGGCGATCTTCCAGGTCAAGTTGAGTAATCACCCGCGGGTCCTTTCCAAGGCCAAATCTCTCCGGACGATGCTCCTGCCCGCCGCTGGCAATGATCACCACTCCGTGGTTCACCACCTCTGAGCCCTCTGGTCCCTTAAGGGTAGAAGTGAAGTTTCCGATGTAACCGGAGACGTTTTCCACCGTGGTCTCAAGATAGACCTTGATCCGGGGGTGTTCTTTGACCTGCTTGATAAGCTCCGCCAGGATCATCTGTGGATCTTCCCCGGAAAGGAGCCCTGTCACCCGCCTTAGGTTCCCACCAAGCTCCTTTTCCTTCTCTACCAGGTAGACCTGATAACCTTGCTCCGCCACTGAAAGGGCCGCGGTCAAACCCGCCGCCCCGCCGCCGATGACCAGGGCCGAGGCCTTCACCTGGACCTTTTGCAGTTCGAGGGGGGTAAGCTTCACCGCCTTGGCCACGGCCATCCGCACCTGATCCTTGGCCTTTTCCGTGGCCCGGGCCGGATCAAAGGCATGGACCCAGGCCCCTTGGTCACGGATATTGGCCATCTCGATGAGCGCCGGGTTAAGCCCGGCCTCCCGCAAGGTCTCCTGGAAAAGGGGTTCATGGGTCCGAGGGCTACAGGCCGCGATGACAATGCGGTTTAGGCGGTGTTCTTTGATCCTCTGGACGATCTGGGCCTGGGCATCTTGGGAACAGGAATAGAGCACATCCTCGGCCAAAGCCACGTAAGGGAGGGTAGCGGCATAGTCTCTTACCGCCTTGACGTCGATCACACTGGCAATGTTTAACCCGCAATGACAGACAAAGACCCCTACCCTGGGTTCTTCCCGTTCAAGCTCCTCGTCTTCAGGGGGAAAGTGTTTCTCGATGGCCTCTTGTCCCCTAGCCTCAGCCAAGAGTTCTGAACACTTGGCCGCCGCTCCATGGGCCTGGACCACGCTTTCCGGAATATCCTTTGGACCTTGAAAGGCCCCAGCCACATAGACCCCGGGGCGGGTGGTCTCAAGCGGTGCGGCGGTCGAGGTCTTGGCAAACTGGTAGGGGTTAAGCTCTATACCGAGCCGCTTGGCCACCTCTTCCGCCCCTTCCGGGGCCTCAAGCCCCACCGAAAGGACCACCAAGTCAAAGAATTCCCGATGGGTCTTTCCCTCTTCGGTCACGTAGGTAAGGGCCAGCTTCCCGTCTACCTGCTCTACCTTGGGCACCCGGGCCCGAATGATGCGAAAGCCATATTTCTCCACCGCCCGCTGGAAGCTTTCGTCAAACCCCTTGCCTTGGGTGCGAATATCCATGAAAAAGAGGGTTATCTCCGCCTCCGGCGCGTGTTCTTTGAGCACCGAGGCCTCTTTCATGGCGTACATACAGCACACACTGGAACAATAACCGTTTCCGCAGGTCACATCCCGAGAACCCACACACTGGAGAAAGGCGATCTTTCGCGGGTGAGCAAAGTCAGAGGGTCTGATCACCTCTCCTTCCGTGGGCCCGGAGGCACAGGTGATCCTCTCAAGCTCAAGGCTGGTCACCACGTCGGGATAAAGGCCATAGCCGAACTTCTCTAAGACTTCTTCTGAAATACGCCCAAAGCCCAAGGCCAGGACCACGGCCCCAACCTCAAGCTCCCGCACTTCTTCTTTCTGGGAAAAATCAATGGCCTTAGGCCCGCAGACGTTGAGACACAGAGAACAGGTCTCATAATTGAGTCGCAGACAGGCCTCTTGATCGATGTAGTAGACCGTGGGCACGGCCTGGGGATAATCAATGTGGATGGCCCGCGTAAAATCCAGGCGTTCGTTGTATTCATCCACCAATTCCCGCGGACAACAGGTGACACACATACCACAAGCCGTGCACTTCTCCGGGTCTATGTAACGCGGCTTCACCCGGACCTTGGCCTTAAAATTCCCCGGCTTGCCTGAAAGTTCCTCCAGTTCCGCCAAAGTAATGATTTCGATATTAGGAGACCGACCGGCCTCTACCAGCTTTGGCGCCAGTATTCACAAGCTACAATCATTGGTGGGAAAGGTCTTATCCAACTGGGCCATGACCCCACCGATGGAGGCCTTCTTCTCCACCAGGTAGACGTAATAGCCCAGCTCGGCGAGGTCGAGGGCGGTCTGCACCCCGGCTACCCCACCGCCGACGACCATGACCTTCCCGCTCTTTTTCTTCTCCATGCTCACCTCTCAACCCGGTTTTTGCCCATTTTAACAAAAGTACCCACCGAGACTAAGCCTCAGCCTCTTCCGGCTCTACGCGCAGGTAAGTCGGCCCAAAACAGCCCAGACCATGGAAAGGCGTGGTCACCCTCGGACCCTCCAAAGCGCGACGCATGGCCATATCAAAGAGTATCCTGGGCTTGGGTTTGTCTATACCCAGGGCCTTTCGTTTGGCGTTGATGTGATCAATGATGATAGAGGCTATCTCCGAAGGTGTCTTGGCCACCCGCCACAGACCACCGACCAGTTCTTCCATCCCGTGGCGGAGATAATCGGTGACCACCTGGCTCTTACTGGTGATGAAATCCGGCCCGAAGACGACCAAGACCCCGCTGCCTACGAAATAATGACCAATGGAGATGGCCTTCTCACTCATCCATTCCGGGGCACAACCAGCCACTGGGAGATCGCTGATATCTTCTCCAAGGCCCCCGGTGTAGACCATCTCCGTGGCAGCAATCAAGATACGGCTGTTGTCCACACAGGAACCCACGTGAAGTACCGGTGGGCTGCCTACGGCCTCAAGGACCTCCCTTAGGCCGTCGCCGCAGATCTCCGCCGCCTCTGGACAGAGGAGCCCGGCTCGTCCGAGGCCAGTGGCCGCACACCCGGTAGCCACGACCAGGACGTTGTTGGCCAAAAGCTCCTTGGCCACCTCGGCGTGAAACTCTTCGTTCACCCGATAGTTGTCACAACCAACAATAGCTGCCAGACCTAGGACCCGACCATTAATGATGTTTTCGTTTAAAGGTTTGTAAGAAGCTCTGAATCTACCGCCTAAAATGTAAAGTATGGTCTCGTGGCTAAAGCCGGCGACCACGTCCATCTTGTGTTTAGGGATGTGGACCTTGTTCTTGTCCCGTTTAGGGAAGCGTTCGATGGCCGCCCGCAGGATCTTTTTGGCCGATTCCAAGGCATGATGATGATCAAAGGGCACATGGATAGCGCCTTCGATCTCAGCCTTCTCGCTGGTGGTAAAGACCGCGGTGTGATAGTGCTTGGCGATGTCCGCCAAGCTTTGCATGATACACTGGACATCTACCACCATGGCCTCGATGGCCCCGGTGGCAAGGGCCATCTCCTGTTGGATAAAGCTCCCGGCAATGGGAATTCCGCGGCGCATGAGGACTTCATTTCCCGTACAACAGATACCTGTCAGATTGATCCCCTTGGCCCCCACTTTCTTGGCCGCGGCAATGATTTCCGGGTCTTCGGCGGCCATGACCAAGGCCTCGGCCACCACCGGTTCATGACCATGGAGGGTAACGTTGACCATGTCTTCCTTAAGAACACCTAGATTGACCACCGACCGAATAGGAACCGGGGTGCCGAAGAGGGCATCCTGGAGTTCAGTGGCCAGCATAGAGCCACCCCAGCCATCGGCCAGGGCACAACGTAGAGCAGCCTTGAGGATATTCTTATAATTCTGATCCACCCCTATGTGGGTGCGATGCATGAGCTCCACGATCTCTCGATCAACCCCGCGCGGTGCAATCCCAAGCTCACGCCAAAGGGCCTGGCGTTTCTCCGGGGCCCGTTTGACGAAGAAGATCTCCCCTTCCTGTTTGCCGAATTCCTCGATGGCCAGACGCCCAACTTCAAGGGCCAACTCTTTGATGTCCTTCTTGGTATCCAGGCCGAAGTAATGGGCTATAAGCCTGACCTTCTTTTCATCGGTGATCTGATAAGGGGTCTCTCCTTTGGCGGTGTAATAAAAGGCAAAGGCCGTTTCGCGTCCGTGATCCGAGTGGGCCGAGGCCCCACCGGCGACCATGCGGGCGAAGTTCCTGGCCGCCACCGTGGCCGCCGTGGCCCCACAGACACCCCGCATCTCCTCGACCCCTTCTACCACCTGACAGGGGCCCATGTTGCACTGCCGGCAGCACGTTCCACCTTTGCCGAAGAAACACGGTACCGTGCCCCGCTTTTCTACCCGATCAAAGGCCGTCCAGTACTCGCCGGCGATCACTTCCCAGAGTTCTTGATTAACGGCACATTGAATAGAGGGGCGTTGTCTGGCCTTTCTGAATCGTGCGCGGGTGTCCATTAAATCCCTCCTAAGATCTAGGTTTCAAAGATGTTAACCTACTTCACAAGGTAGCCCGGCCCAGAGCTTGGCCGCTTCTACCGTGTTTTTCATAAGCATGGTGATGGTCATCGGACCTACGCCTCCAGGCACCGGGGTAATGGCCGCTGCCTTCTCTTTGACCGAGTCAAAATCCACATCTCCACAGAGGATGGCCTTGCCTTCTGGCGTGGTCCCGATGCGGTTCACACCGACGTCGATGACCACCACCCCTTCTTTTACCATATCAGCGGTGATCACCTTGGGCCGCCCGGCAGCGACGATCAAGATGTCAGCCCGTTTGGTGTGAAAGGTGATGTCCTTGGTGGCCGTGTGGCAGACGGTGACCGTGGCGTTGCCCACCGGTTTTCTCTTTTGCATAAGGAGGATGGCCACTGGTTTGCCCACGATATTGCTCCGCCCAATGACCACTACCTCTGCCCCGGAGACCTCGACCCCGGCCCGATCAAGCATGACCAAGATTCCATGAGGAGTACAAGGCAAGAAACAAGGCTCCCCGATGACCATCTTGCCCACGTTTATCGGGTGAAAACCGTCAACGTCCTTGCGGGGATCAATAGCGTGAATGATCTTGCGCTCGTCGATGTGTTTGGGCAAAGGGAGCTGGACCAAGATCCCATGGATCTTAGGATCTTGATTGTATTTATCGATCAGCTTAAGGAGTTCTTCCTCGGAGATATCTTCAGGCTGATTGTCTTGAATAGAATAAAAACCGATATCATGGGCGGCCTTTTGTTTGGCGGTGACGTAGGAGACCGAAGCTGGGTTTTCTCCCACCAAAATGGTCACCAATCCGGGCGTAAGTCCATGTTTTTCCTTGAGTTCCTGGACCTCCTTTTTTAATTCCTCCCGGATCTCCTTAGATATTTCCTTACCACTGATAATCTTAGCCCCCATAAAGACCTCCTCTACCCTTTTCTGCTGCGTGCCTTTGAAGCAAATTTTATGCCTTTAACCAAAGGGCCGTACAAATTGATAAAAAAATTATTTTGAAATAAAAGACAAAGACTCTTCCCTGGGGAAAAATTCCCCGTTTACCAAGAACAAGTGGGGCGAAAGCCCCCAGTTGGGCTTTCGCCTCTTATTAAAACAGGCCCTTTACCTTGCCGGTCTCTACGTCAACGTCGATACGCCGATAGGCAGGATCAGAGCCAGTACCAGGCATAAGGCTGATGTCTCCAGCCACCGGGACGATGAAGCCAGAACCGCGATAGATGAGGACGTCACGGACTCGGAGCTGCCAACCCTTAGGCACGCCTTTAAGGACCGGATTGTCAGAGAGTGAGAGGTGGGTCTTGACCATGCAGATGGGCATGGCGCGAAGCTCAGGATCAGCCTCGATCATCTTGATCTTGGCCTCGGCCTCAGGGAGATAGATGACTCCATCGGCGCCGTAGACCTCTTTGGCAATGGCCTCGATC
>CAZKEG010000006.1:0-15728 GCA_964551715.1 uncultured Thermodesulfobacteriota bacterium | reverse complement strand
GTCCGCGTCTTCTAAGAGCTTGGTCAAGCGGCCGTTTCGGTAGTAAAAGACCTTCTCCGGTCGGCCATCCTGGTTCTCATCAATCTCTCGACGCAAGATCCTTTGGGCAATAGGTCCCTTGGTCTTAGGATCTAAAAAGATGCTCTCGGTAAGATTTCCTCTGTAGCGAATGACCTTTATCGGCAAAAGATGATCGAGAAAGACGATCTCCTCGGGTCTCCCGGCTTGATTACGATCATAAGTGATCTTTACCGGGGTATAACCTTTAAAATAAATGGTCTTTTCGAGATAGCCATCTCGATCTTCGTCTTCCTGCTTTTTAATGGGTTTTCCCCTTTCAAAATAGGTTATTACCTCGGGGTGGGAATCATGGTCTCGGTCTATTTCAATCTTTGAAATCTGGCCGTTTTTGAAAAATTCATAACGTTCCGGGCGCCCATCTTGATCAAGGTCTATTTCCACCCGAACTATTTGATCCCCCTCAAGATAAACTTTTTGTTCTGGAAAACCGTCTTTATCGGCATCGCGCCGGAAGGTTTTAAGCCCAGCTAAGGCCTGAAAATCAAAGATTAAGGATAATAAGATCAAACTGAGAAAAGCCTTTAAAAAATAACCCTTCATCACTGTGTCACGATCTTTTCTTTGGTCTAAATCAATTTTTTAATAGATGTGTTCATTCTATAGAATTTGGACCAGATAGAAGATAGCTAAATACCGCCTTTCGCATTTAGTGTCAAGATAATAATCTGAGTAACACGAATTTCTCGAACCTATAATTTAATCAAAAATTTTCTTTATATCCTCAAAGGCCAAATAAAAACAGGGAATGATGATCAGGGTGATCCCGGTGGCAAAGAGGATACCAAAGCCCAAGCTGATGGCCATGGGGATCAGAAATTGGGCCTGGAGGCTGGTCTCTAGGATGAGAGGCATGAGCCCAAAAAAGGTAGTCAGAGAGGTGAGGAGGATGGGGCGAAAACGCCTCACCCCAGCCTCGACAACGGCCTGAAAGGCCTCCTTACCTTCTCGGCGTTTGACATTGGCGTAATCAATCAGGAGGAGGGAGTCATTTACCACCACCCCGGAGAGGGCGACCAGGCCGAATAGGCTCAAGATACAGAGGTCTTTCCCCATGATCAGGTGCCCCCAAATGGCCCCTACAAGGCCAAAGGGGATGGCCAGCATGATGATGAGCGGCTGGACGTAGCTTTGAAAGGAAATGGCCAGCAAACTGTAAATACCAAAAAGGGCCAGGAGAAAGCCGCGTTTCATGTTGCTCATGGATTCGGCCTCTTCCTTACCCTCACCTTGGATTTGATAAGTAAGCCCGGGATAGTCGGCCATGAGTTGCGGGAGAAAATTTGCTTTCAGATCGGCCAAGATCTCGTCGGCATTGGCTATTTTGGCGTCCACATCAGCGGTGACATCTACCACCCGTTTGCGATTGTAGCGGTTGATGACGTTATACCCTCGCCCTGGAATGATCTCCGCCACTTCTTTTAAGGGCACTTCCCCGCCCTCAGGCGTCTTGATCCACATATTTTCGAGATCCCAGATATGCCGACGTTCATCTTCGGAAAAACGCACCATCACCCGGACTTCGTTTCTCCCCCGTTGGATACGCAGGGCCTCGGCCCCATAAAAGGCCCCGCGAATCTGGCGCCCTAGCTCTTTTTCTGTAATACCCAGGAGCCTTGCCCTTTCTTTAAGCTTGATCCTAAACTCGTCCTTACCGGCAGAATAAGTATCATCGATGTCACTCAACCCCGGGTAAGTAGCCAGGACCTGCTTGAGCCTCTGGGCCGCCTTCTTGAGCACCTGCATGTCTTTATGGACCAATTGAATATCCAGATTGGCCCCCATGTGGACCAGATTGATCTCAAAAGTAAGGGCCTCTACTCCGGGTATCTCACCGACCTTCTTACGCCAACGTCGGACGATCTCGTTCGCGGTGACGCAACGGCTTTCCGCCGGGGTAAGGAGCATGGAAATCTCCGCCAGATGACTGGCTTCCTGTTCCGGGCTACCTACCGGCCCCCCTCGCCCTAGGAAGCCGCCTACCAGAGAATAAATGTGTTGTACCAGAGGGCCACAGCTCGGGTGTTCTTTTTCAAGTTCCTTTACGGCTTCAAGCCCCTTTTCTTGGACATAACGCCGCACGGCGTCGGTCTTTTCCACCGGGGTACCTATGGGCATCTTGATGGAGACGTCTATGTGTTCAGCCTCAACCACCGGCATAAAACGAAAATGGACCAGACCTCCTTTGATCAGCCCCAGACTGATGAGCAGGATGGTCAACCCTACAGCCACGGTGCTATAGCGGTTTTTAAGACACAATCTAAGAAAAGCCTGATAAGGCCCGGTGATGAACTGCTCTAAGCGCGGGCCGAACCATAACCTCGGTTTCTCCAATTTCTGTAGGAACCAACCCGCGGGACGACCTAAGGTCATGGAGAGATGGGCCGGCAGGACAAACAAAGACTCGGTAAGAGAGACCAAAAGGGTAGTGATGACGATCATGGGGATCACTTTGACGAATTTGCCGATCACTCCCCCAACAAAGAGCAAAGGCACAAAGGAGACCACGGTGGTCAGGATGGAAAAGATAATGGGCTTGGCCACCTCCAAAGTACCGGCGACCGAAGCCTGCGAGGGGTCTTTTATCAGACGATGCCGGGCAAACACGCTCTCCCCGACGACGATGGCATCATCAACCACCATGCCCAAGGCCATGATAAAGGCAAAAAGCGAGATCATGTTGACGGAGAGATGAAGCAAAGGCATGAAGAGGAAGGCCCCCATGAAGGAGATTGGAATACCGAGCATGACCCAAAAGGCCAGTCTGATCTCCAAAAAAAGCCCCAGAGTAATGATGACCAGGATCAGGCCCCAAAAGGCGTTTTTTAAGAGCAAATCAATCCGGCTCTTTAGGATCTTTGAGGTGTCGTTCCAGATCGCCAGATGAAGGGCAGTAGGCATGGTCTTTGATTTTTCCTTTACGTATTCCCGAACGGTCTTGGAAATCTCAAGCGGTTTCTGATCCCCCACCCGGTAGACCTTGATCATGGCCGCCCGTTGACCGTCAAACAGGGCAAAGGTATCGGTGTCTTCAAAACCATCTCTTACCGTAGCCAGGTCTCGCAGGTGGAGTTTGGTCCCTTGGTCATTGGCAAGGACCACAATGTCTTCATAACCCGGGGCAAAATAGCGCTTGCCTTTGGTGCGTAAGAGGATTTCTCCCTCTTTGGTCTTTAGACGACCGCCTGGGAGATCGACCGAGGCCTGCCCGATGATGTGGGCCAGATCATCTGGGGTAAGACGATACTTACGCAGGGTATTTTCCGGTACTTCTACGGAGATTTCATAGTTTCGGACACCACTTAGCTCGACCTGGGTAATGTTGGGCTTGTTAAGCAATTCGTCTTCGATCTCTTCGGCATAATGCCTCAACGTCCATTCATCTACCTTTCCGTAAACAACGACCGAGATCACCTCGTGTTTATTAAGCAGCTTGCTGATAATCGGCTCTTCGGCGTCTTCGGGAAAGGTGGTGATACGATCAACGGCGTTTTTGATATCCTGCAAGATCCGATCGGGGTTTTCCCCTTCTTTGACCACCACAAAGACCGTCCCCATCCCTTCGGTGGCCACGGAATGGATCTCTTTGATCCCATCGATCCCGGTGATGGCCTCTTCGATGGCTAAGATGATTCCGTCTTCGACCTCCTCCGGGGCGGCTCCGGGATAGGCAACCTGGATCTTGATCGTATCCAGGCTGATCTCTGGAAAGATCTCTTGTTTGATTCCGGGAAGGATGATCAAGCCGCCAACCAAAAAGAAAAACATCAAAATATTGGCGGCAACGTGGTTTTCCGCCATGTAGCGGATGGCACCCTTCACTTGGCCTCTCCCTTGGCAACACGGACTTTGAGGCCAGGGGCCGCGGCCTCAAGCTTGGTGACGATGATGCGTTCTCCGGCCTTAAGGCCCCGCACCAGGACGGTATCCTTCCCACGGTAGACGACGGTGACCGGTCGGATCTGAAGACGCTCCTTTTCATCAACGACCCAGACCTTATCTCCATGGCGCAAAACGGCCCTTGGGAGGACAAAGACATCGCGAACCATCTTGCCCTCTATTTCAAGCTCGACAAATAGCCCTTCCGCCAGATCAGGCCGGCCTGGAATACGCTCCCAGAGTTGGAAGGGATCAGAGACCTCAACTACCACCTGAGGAAGGTGCCCTAATTTTTCTACCGCCGGCAGGAGCCTCACCGCCTGGCCGGTATAGAAATAAGACTTATCCCCGGTGGCCACGATGATCTTGGCTTGGGCTGGAAGCTTGAGCCAGTTTAGGTCGTTCTGGCTTACCGGAGCGATGATCTCGGTCTTTTTGGTCCCAATCAAAGTGGCCACCGGGGAGCCGGGTCTTACGTAGTAACCAAGATCAAGATGTTCTTCGAGGATAAGGCCATCAAAAGGGGCCTTGACCGTGGTCCGGGAAAGATCAAGGGCCGCCTTTTCTTGCGCGGCCAGGGAAGCGGCAAGCTCGGCCTCTGCCGCCTTGATCTGCGGCTCATAAAAGACCAAGGACGAGGGAGGGGATTTTTCTCCGTAAAGCCTCTGCCATTGTCTCTTTGCCACCAGGGCCTTGTTCTTCAAGACCTCTAGTTGTTCACGGGCCTTGGAGACCCTGGCCTTGGCCTGGGTCAGGGCGATCTCATAGTCCTTTTTCTCGATCTGGAACATGACCTCCCCGGCGGCAAAATGCCCGCCAGGGAGCAATTTAGGAGAGACCCAGACTACCTTTCCAGCTACTTCAGGGACGATCTCTATCTTTTGAGGAGGTCTCACCGTACCGGTGGCGTAGATAACAATCCGTTGGTCGGTCTTCTGGGCCCTAATGACCTCCACCAAAGGGCCTTCTGGCCTGACCACGTGATGCTGAGGGGGCTTTTTCAAACTTTTTAAAAAGAAAAAACCCAAAAAACCGGCCAGCAGGATCAAGACAGGCAAAACCGAATGAAAAAGGCCTTTTTTACTCATCCGGACCTCTTTGGGAAACGAGGAGATCTTTTAAGTATTTCTCCATCCAGGTGCCGCCCAAGGCTCGATAAAGGGAAATACGGGCGGAGATAAGGGCCTGTTTGGCCTGGACCTTGGCCTGTTCGGTCCGGAGAAGTTCTACTCTGGTCTTAAGGACCGAAAGATAATCCGCCAGGCCTTGGTGATAGCGGTCAAGATTTAGGCTTAACAAGGTCTTTAGAGAAGATTCTTCGCCATTTAGTTCGGTCAGTCTTTTTTGGGCGGTAAGATTGGCCGAAAGGGCGTCTTCGACCTCCTTAAAGGCCCTGAGCACCGTTTGTTGGTAATGATATAGGGCCTCAAGGGCGGCGGCCTTTTCCTGCTCTACCCTGGCCCCTTTTCTCCCGGCTTCAAAAAGACTCAGGGTGCTATCCAGGCTTACCGACCAAAAGGAACCCACGATATCACCGATGGAAAAGGCCGTATGAGATCGCCCAAGGCTGGCCAGGAGATTTAGCCGAGGAAAGCGCTCGGCTATGGCTGCGGCGACGCGGGCATCAGCGGCCTTTACCCGCCAATAGGCCGCTCGAACATCCGGGCGGTTCATGATGACCTGACTCGGGAGCCCCAAGGGAAAGGCCTGATCAAGGGTCGGGAGTTCGACTAAAGAAGGCCTCGGGGCCTCTTCGGGATAACGACCAAGGAGGATGGCCAGGGCATGCCTTGCTTGGGAGATCTTTTCTTCAAGCTCAGTCCTCTGTTTGATGAGTTCAAACAATTGAGTCTTGACCGAAAGGAGATCATCGGCCTCGATCAGACCTTGGGAATAGAGGTCCTCAACCAGGGCAAGTTCTTCGGTAACAGTCTTGATCAATAGATCCAGCTTGGCCTCCTCTTGCTCTAAGGCCGCCAGGAGATAATAGGTATCCGCCACCTGAGCCGCCAGACTAAGATAAAAGGCCCGGAGATCTTGTTGGGTGGCCTTTAGCTCGGCCAGAGAGGCCTTGGCCGAAGAGCGTATTCGCCCCCAGAGATCCAATTCATAAGAGGCCGTGGCCGAAAGGCGGTAACTGGTCCCTTGGTTCTCACCAAAAAAGCCCGGTTCTTTAGAACGACGCCAAGAATATTCCAGCGAAGTACTTGGAAAAGAAAAAGAAAGGGCCTCTTTCAAGATGGCCTGGGCCTTCAGGATCCTGGCCACCCCGGCCTTTAAATCTAAATTGGCCTGAAAGGCCTCTTCGATGAGCTGGTTTAATTTCTGATCGCCAAAGGAAAGCCACCAAGGTCTTTCCGGAAAGAAGGTCCTTACCTTCTCTGGAGCGAGGGAAAAGTTCTTTGGTAGTTCTTTAGGGGGCACTACTTCTAAGGGGTGATGTAAGGCACACCCCCCCAAAACCAAGACCAAAATCAAGGGGAAAAATCCCTCACGACGCATCCTCGGCCTCCAGACCGGCGGTGACAAAGAGGATGAACTCCTCGAGTTTATCTATCATCGAGAGGGGACGCGCTTCAAAGATCGGGGGGAGGAATTCATAACTCTTTCGCCAGGCAAGGAGCCTAACCATGGCCCCTAAGAGGAATTGAAACCGCCAGTAGAGTTTCTCTTCGGAAAGATGTGGGAGGGCCGCTTTCAAGGCCTTCCAAAAAAGGAGGGCCGTCTCTTTCATCTCCTCGGCAAAGAATTTCCAGACCAAAGGGTCCAAATCGGCCATGGCTCGCCCGAGAAAGGTCAAAAAATGTCGGGCTTGATCATCCTTGGCCAATTGTTCAAAGGCCGGTTCGACGAAGGCCCGGACCACTTCCTTGATCGGCAGGGGGAGTCCCTCTTTTTGTTTGGCGAGAAGGGCCTTTAGCCTCTGAGACCTGGCTTCATTGATGGGCCGAAGCCTCCTTTCAAGCACGGCCTTGACCAGACCGTTTTTGGAACCGAAGTAATAATTCACCGCGGCTACGTTTACCCCAGCAGCTCTAGAGAGCTGACGAATGGAAGTACCCTGCACCCCTTTTTCAGCAAACAGACGCTCGGCCTCATCTAAAAGAACAGCCCTCGTAGAACGAGCGGGAAGTTGTTTAAGCATACGTTTGTTTAAAACATATGTTTAAGATTAAGGCAATAGTTTTGTTTCCGATTTCTTTCCTACGAATGGCCTTGTCTTAAAGGTCTTTTTAATCTATCTACTATGGAAAAAGCCTACCAAAGGGGCCTCCAAAAAGGGGCCTCCAAAAAGGGCAAAAATTTTGGAAAGACGCCGTCTACGACTCCTCTTAGACACGGTTATTTTGGGCATAGTAGGGGCCTTTGCCGCCCTTTTATTTGTCCATTTAGTAGACCTGGCCCGAGAGTTTTTCCTCGTTAAATTGGCCCATTATAAACCGCCGGGGCTCCCCAACGAGGGTGGGAGTCTTGAAGAATACATAGGCCCCTATGGACTCACCCTCATCCCTCTAGTCACTACCCTGGGCGGGCTGATCTCCGGCCTGATCGTTTACATATTTGCCCCGGAAAGCAAAGGCGCAGGGACAGATGCTGCCATCAAGGCCTTTCATTATGAAGAAGGACAGGTAAGGGCCAGGGTCCCTTTCGTCAAGATGATTGCCTCCGCGGTGACCATTGGCTCCGGAGGCTCGGCCGGGCGTGAGGGCCCAACGGCCCAGGTGGCCTCAGGGGTGGGAGCCATTTATGCTCACCTCACCAAACGCCCACCACACGAAAGACGCCTCCTCCTCTTGATGGGTATGGCCGCCGGGCTTTCGGCCATCTTCCGTTCCCCGATTGGGTGTGCCTTCTTCGCCATCGAGGTCCTCTACAGCCAGATCGAGTTTGAATCCCGGGCCCTACTCTATACCCTGGTCTCCGCGGTGGTGGCCTACGTGGTCACCGGGTTCTTGGTTGGTTGGGAGCCGCTCTTTGCCCTGCCGGCCAATCTCAAGATCGTCCAGGCCCATGAATATCTCTTCTTCGCCGTCCTGGGTGTCTTTAGCGGGATAATGGGGGCTTTCCTTCCCCTCTTCTTTGGTACCATCCAGGATACCTTCGATCGTCTTCCCCTCCCCTTTTTTTTAAAGCCAGCCATCGGTGCCCTCATAGTCGGCCTCATGGCCTTGGTCTTTCCCCAGGTCCTGGGCATAGGCTATGGTTGGATCCAAAAGGCCATCAACGGGGACCTCTCCGGCCCCCTGATGTTGGCTCTCTCTGTCTCTAAGGCCATTGCCTTCTCCTTCACCGTAGCCACCGGTGGTTCTGGAGGAGACTTTGCCCCGAGCCTTTATGTAGGAGGGATGTTAGGGGGCTTTGTGGCCAGCCTCTTTCATCAAGACCCAGCGGCCTACGTCATTGTGGGTATGGCCTCGGTCTTTGGGGCGGCAGCTCGGGCCCCGATTGCCAACTGCCTTATCGCCGTAGAGATAACCGGGGCCTTCCATCTCTTCCCCGCCGCCGGGCTTTCGGTGATGTTGGCCTATTTAGTCCAGACCGCCCTGGCCAATTATCTGCCTTACAAAAGCCTCTACGAATTTCAGGTCCCTACCCCGGTCCACTCTCCGGCCCATCGCGGGGAGTTCTTTACCGATATCTTGGCAGATATAAGGGTCAAAGATATCTTCAAGCCCTGGAAGGTCTGGGCAGTAGTCCCGGAGGATATGACCTTTAAACAATTCATTGATTTCTTTGGCCGCACCGAACAACATTATTTCCCCGTGGTAGACAAAGAGGGAAATCTATGCGGGATCTTTTCCATCAACGACGTACGTCCCTTCCTTTTTAACGAAGACCTAAGAAAACTTTTGGTCATCAAGGATTTTGCCCGCAGGGACATTATTACCACCACCCCTTCAGAAGACATAAATACCGTGTTACGCAAATTTACCATTCGAAACATTGACCAATTGCCGGTAGTGGCCGATGAAGATCCCAAACGTTTTTTGGGGATGTTGAGCCGCCGGGAAGTAATTGATTTTTACAATCGAAGGTTGAGGGAGTTTAAGGTACTTTCTTCACCCTGAAGGGGACAAGGACTAAACCTTGAAGAAGGAACACACCTTTCTCTTTATATATGCCTTTTTCTTGGGGCTTGTTGGGATCCTTTCGGCCCATGTCTTTATCTTTTTATTGAATCACGTCCAATCACTCTTTTTGGAAAGACTAGCCCATTATCAAATGGGCACCGTGCCCTCAAAGGCCAACTGGTTCATCCTGATAAGTACCACCCTGGGCGGGCTCATCTCAGGAATCCTGGTCTATTCCTTGGCCCCTGAGGCTGAAGGGCATGGGACCGATGCAGCGATCAAGGCCTTTCACCAAACGGGTGGGCGCATTCGGGCTCGCGTTCCCTTTGTCAAGATCTTGGCCTCGGCAGTGACCATTGGCTCCGGAGGCTCGGCCGGGCGTGAAGGGCCGGTGGTCCAGATAAGCTCTGGTCTGGCCTCGATCTTTGCCCAGATCACCAAGCTCCCGGTGCCGGAAAGGAGGCTCTTGCTTCTAATCGGCATGGCCGCCGGGCTGGCGGCGGTCTTTCGTTCCCCCATCGGGGCCGCCGTCTTTGCCGTGGGTATCCTCTATAGCGAAGTAGACATTGAGGCCCATGCCGTGCTCTTCTGTCTCTTTGCCTCGGTCACCGCTTACGCCATAAACGGGGTGCTTGTTGGCTGGGAACCCCTTTTCAAGATCTCCGGTAAGATTGCCGTCACCCAGCTGCGCCAATATCTCTACTTTTTGAACCTTGGGATTTCTTCCGGCCTGGTGGCCTCGGTGCTACCACAGATATTTTATGGCACGCGAGATTTCTTTCGCCGCCTCAAGATCCCGAATTGGATAAAACCAGCCATCGGAGGCCTTGGGGTCGGACTTATGGCCTTGGTCTTTCCCCAGGTCTTAGGTGGTGGTTATCACTGGATTCAGATGGCCATTGATGGAAAGCTGGCCCTGACCTCGATGCTCATTCTCATCTTGGCCAAGATGATCGCCCTTTCTCTTACCGTAGGCTCTGGTGGCTCAGGAGGTGTCTTTGCCCCAAGTCTCTTTATCGGGTCCATGATAGGCGGTACTTTGGCTCACTTCTTTCACCAAGATCCGGCCCCTTACGTAGTGGTAGGCATGTGCGCGGTCTTTGGAGCCGCGGCTCGGGTCCCTTTGGCCAGTCTTTTTATGGTCATCGAGATGACCGGGGCCTTTCATATCTTGGCTGCCGCCGCCCTTTCAGTAACTGTCTCTTATGTGATTCAGCGGTTCCTCTCTGGAGGTTTCAAATATCGCAGCCTCTACGAGGGTCAAGTGCCTACCAAATTTGAGTCCCCGGCCCATCGCGGGGAGTTCTTTTATGATATCCTAAGCGGCATCAAGGTCTGTGATATCTTTGACCCGCATCGAAAAAAATGGTTAGTCATCCCGGAGACCTTACCTTTCAAAGACTTCATCACCCTTTATGAACACACCGAGCAGCATTATTTCCCGGTGGTGGATAAAGAACAGAAGCTCGTGGGCATCTTTTCCAGTAACGATATCAGACCTTATCTCTCGGAAAGACGCTTATGGGATCTCTTACTCATCAAAGACATTGCCCGTCGAGATGTTATTACCACTCACCCGAGCGAAGATATCCATACTCTCTTAAGCAAATTTATCATACGCAATATCGAAGAACTTCCGGTAGTCGATGAAAAGGATCCCCAAAAATTCTTGGGTTTTATCAGTCGTCGAGAAGTAATTGCCTTTTATAATAAACGTCTTTCCCAGCTTATCCAAGAAAGATCTTGAGTCGAGTATGTCCCTCGCCGAACATAAGAAAAAGGGCTTCTTGTCTTGACATACATGGTTGGGGCAAGTATTTTTTATCGCACACTGGGTCGGTAACTCAGTTGGTAGAGTATCGGCCTTTTAAGCCGAGAGTCGCAGGTTCGAGTCCTGCCCGACCCACCAACGGTGTCCCCGTCGTCTAGTCAGGTCCAGGACACCGGCCTTTCACGCCGGCAACAGGGGTTCAAATCCCCTCGGGGACGCCAATTTTTATTTTCCCACCATGAAGATAGAGTTCCTCGCCGCCGAAAGTTTAGGGGTCCGCTCCATGGCCACCCTGGTGCGCACCAAAGACCTTACCCTCTTGATCGACCCTGGAGCAGCCCTGGGGCCCAAAAGATATGGCCTCCCTCCTGATCAGATAGAATGGAATCGCCTCCGGGAGAAGAAAAAAGAGATCAAAAATCGACTAAAAGAGGCCGATATCATTATCATCACGCATTATCACTATGATCATTATGATCCAGAATGGGCACCACTTTTCAAAGGGAAAAGGGTCTATCTAAAGGATCCTGAACGAAACATCAATCGTAACCAAGCCATGCGGGCCAAAGAGCTCTTAAAGCGTCTTCGAGCGGCTCATATCTCCTGGGAGGTAGCTGAAAAAGGAAGGGCCATCTTCGGTGAGACGGAACTTTGTTTCTCTCCCCCTTTGAATCACGGGCCGGAAAAGCGCTTTGGCACAGTGGTCAGCGTATTGGTCAAAGAGGTAGGAGAGGCCTTTTTACATTCTTCCGATGTCTCCGGGCCGGTACAAAAAGAGGCCTTGGATTTTATCTATCAGGCCTCACCTAATATCATCTATATCGACGGCCCGGCTACCTATCTGGGGGAGCGCTTCGGTCTGGAGGCCTTAAGCCTAGCCTCTAAGGCCTTGGTCCAATTGGTCTCTGATCTCAGACCAGAGGCCTTGATCCTTGATCATCACCTCTTGCGAGATCTGAAATGGAAGAGCTGGGCCACGCCGATCTTTGAGGCCGGCCAAAAATTTGGGACCATGGTAACGACGGCGGCTGGTTTTTTGGGAAAACAAGATCTTCTTCTTGAAGCTTGGCGCAGAGATCGGTATAAAAAAGCGCCTAATTCTTGACACTTTTGTAATAGCTGGTTAGCTACGCCACAAATCGGGAAGGGGGAAAACGATGAGTCTTACTAATTTTCTCTTTACTTCAGAGTCTGTTACCGAAGGTCATCCAGACAAGGTAGCGGATCAAATCTCTGATGCCATCCTTGATGCCATCATCGATAAAGATCCTTATGCCCGGGTGGCTTGTGAGACCATGGTCAACACCGGGATGATCCTCATCGCCGGGGAGATCACTACCGAAGCCAAGGTGGATTACGCTAAGATCGCCCGCGGGGTAGTAAAGGAGATCGGGTATAACCACTCAGACCTCGGGTTTGATTGGCAGACCTGTGCCGTGCTCACTAGCATCGACCGCCAATCCCCGGACATCGCCATGGGGGTCGACCGCGGGGACGAGATCGGGGCCGGAGACCAGGGCTTGATGTTTGGCTATGCCTGCGATGAGACACCGGACTTCATGCCCATGCCCATTTGGTATGCCCATCGGCTGGCCATGCGCCTGGCCGAAGTGCGTAAAAAGGGCATCCTCCCCTTCCTAAGACCAGACGGGAAGACCCAGGTGACCATTGCCTATGAAGATCGCCGACCAAAGTTTGTCCATACCGTAGTCATCGCTGCTCAGCATGAGCCTTGGGTGGAATATAAAGAACTCAAAGAGGCCGTCATCGAAGAAGTGATCAAAAAGATCATCGCTCCGGAACACCTCACCCCAGAGACCAAGTTTTTGGTGAATACCACGGGCCGGTTTGTCATCGGTGGGCCTCTGGCTGACTGCGGGATGACCGGTCGAAAGATCATCGTTGATACCTACGGTGGCCGCGGACATCATGGTGGCGGGGCCTTTTCTGGAAAAGATCCGACTAAAGTAGATCGGACCCCTTCTTATGTTGCTCGTTACGTGGCCAAAAATATGGTCGCTGCCGGAGTGGCTCGAGAGCTTGAGGTCCAAGTGGCCTATGCCATCGGTGTCCCGGAGCCTTTGGCCATCAACGTCCAGACCTGGGGGAGCAACAATATCCCTGTGGATCGTATCATTGAGATCATCCAGGAACTCTTTGATTTTCGCCCGCGGCACATGATCGAATATCTCGATATGCGCCGCCCCATCTTCCGCAAGACAGCGGCTTACGGGCACTTTGGCCGCATGGAGCCAGAGTTCACCTGGGAAAAACTCGATATGGTGGAAAAGATCAAAGAATTGGCCGGGCTTTAGCAAGGAGGAAATCATGGAATATCACGTGAAAGATCTCTCGCTGGCGGAGAAAGGCAGGCTACGCATTGAATGGGCTGGGCGAGAAATGCCGGTCCTTAAGCAGATCCGCGCACGGTTTGAAAAGGAAAAGCCCCTTTCTGGAGTACGTATCGGGGCCTGTTTACACGTCACCACCGAGACAGCCAATCTCATGGATGTGCTCAAGGCCGGCGGGGCAGAGGTGGCCCTCTGTGCCTCAAACCCCCTTTCTACTCAGGATGACGTAGCCGCAGCCTTGGTCAAATATTATGAAATCCCCGTCTTTGCCATCCGCGGAGAGGATCGGGATACGTATTATCAGCATATCAAGTCCGTCTTAGCCATCGAGCCCATGATCACTATGGATGACGGCGCTGACCTTATCTCCACCCTGCACTCCGAGTTCCCGGAAAAGGCCGACAAGGTCCTCGGGGGCACAGAAGAGACCACCACTGGAGTTATTCGTCTCCGGGCCATGGCCAAGGATGGCGCCCTGCGCTACCCGGTCATTGCCGTAAACGATGCCATGACCAAGCACCTCTTTGATAACCGCTATGGTACCGGCCAGTCCACCATAGATGGCATCTTGCGGGCCACTAACCGGCTCCTGGCTGGTTCGGTCTTTGTGGTCGCTGGCTATGGTTGGTGTGGCCGAGGGGTAGCCATGCGCGCCCGGGGTATGGGGGCCAGGGTGATAATCACCGAGGTCAATCCGCTAAAGGCCCTCGAAGCGGTAATGGATGGCTTTGACGTTATGCCTATGGAAGAGGCGGCAGAAAGGGGTGACTTTTTCTGTACGCTGACCGGTGACCTCCATGTCATTCGTAAGGAACACTTTCTTAGAATGAAAGACGGGGCTATAGTCTCTAACTCTGGGCATTTTAACGTGGAGCTTGATCTGGATGGCTTGAAAGAGATCACCACCGAAGTACGCCGTATTCGGGACAACGTGGAAGAATATACCTTGGTCAATGGAAGGAAGATCTATGTCTTGGCCGAGGGGCGCTTGGTCAATCTGGCGGCGGCGGAAGGTCATCCTTCAGCGGTGATGGATATGAGTTTTGCCAACCAGGCCCTTTGTTCGGAATATATGGTCAAGCACGCTAAGGAACTGGAAAAGAAGGTCTATCCTGTGCCGGAGGAGATCGACCGAACGGTGGCGGAGATGAAGCTTGCGGCCATGAATATCCGGATAGACCGGCTGACCCCTGAGCAGGAAAAATATCTTTCTTCTTGGGAGATGGGGACTTAGTGGCCAAGCCGATAGCGGTTTGCCTGGTAAGCGGAGGCCTTGATAGCTGCGTGGCCGCGGCGGTGGCGGCTAAGGATTATGAGCCTGCCTTTTTGCACGTCAACTACGGCCAACGCACCGAGGCCCGCGAGCTGCGTGCCTTCCAAGAAATTGCCGATTTTTACGGCGTCAAATATCGCTTGGTGGCTGATGTCCCGGCCCTGAAACAGATTGGTGGTTCGGCCCTTACCGACGAAGGTCTTGCCATTCCGAAAGGAAGCATCTCTACCGATGGCATCCCCATCACTTACGTCCCCTTTCGCAACGCCCATTTTCTAGCCATCGCCGTTTCTTGGGGCGAGGTCCTTGAGGCCAAGAAGATTTTTATCGGGGCCAGCCAGGTCGATTTCTCCGGTTACCCGGATTGCCGGGCCTCGTTTTTTGAAGCCTTTAATCGGGTCATTCAGGAAGGCACTCGGCCTGAGACCGAAATCGTCATCGAGACCCCGCTCATTAATTTGACCAAGGCCGAGATCGTCAAACTCGGAATTAAGCTTGAGGCCCCGCTCCATCTGACCTGGTCTTGCTACCAAAACGAAAAAGTAGCCTGCGGTCGGTGTGAATCCTGTCTCTTGAGACTCAAAGGATTTCGCGAGGCCGGAGTAAAAGACCCCATCCCTTACGAAAATGAGTAAGCCGGTCTTTGAGTGTAAGCGCTGCGGCTTCTGTTGCCAGGGCGAAAGCACTGTCTCTCTCTCACCAGAAGAGCAGGAACGCATTGCTTCCTACCTTGGGCTCCCGGTTTCTGAATTCCTGGCTCGATATACGGTCAAGCGTGGGAAGCGAGTCGAAATGAAGACGATAAACGGTCATTGCATCTTCTACGATGAGGAGAAGTCGCTCTGCAAGATCCATCCGGTAAAACCCTTTCATTGTCGGCAATGGCCTCTTCATCCGAGTCTTTTGAGGGACAAAGAGAGCTTTGAGATCATTCGCCGGACATGTCCTGGCTTCTCTCCAGAGGCCACCTGGGAAGAAGTAAAGCGTTTCATGGAAGAGCAAGGTATTGACAGCAAGCCTAGAGGTGGATAATTTTCTGAGCAGTTCCCCGGTAGCTCAATTGGCAGAGCGGTGGGCTGTTAACCCATAGGTTGCAGGTTCGAGTCCTGCCCGGGGAGCCATTTTGATAGTTATTTTAAACTTTGTGGCTTCCGTTACTCTTCCCCGCGATTGCTTCACCTCAGATATCTTTTTAGAAGTTTTCCTTCCTATGTGGTTCTACAAACTTTCCAGGACGAATGGAGAAGAACTGTTACCACACAGCGAAAATGTCACTGTTTTTGCACAGGGAAAATGTCACCCCC
>CAZKEG010000005.1:8662-15878 GCA_964551715.1 uncultured Thermodesulfobacteriota bacterium | reverse complement strand
ACAGGCTCACCACCGGGCCGCCCTTCCCTTCCAGTTCCAGTAGCTCCTCCAGGTAGCGTTCATCTTCGGGGTTTACAGCCACCGCCGTATCACCGAGCATGGTCTCCGGGCGGGTGGTGGCCACTACAATATGACCGGAGCCATCTAGTAAGGGATAACGAATATACCACAGATGCCCAGCGGTGGGTTCGTGTTCAACCTCGATGTCCGCTAGGGCGGTATGGCACCTGGGACACCAATTGATGATATAGTCTCCCTGGTAAATCAACCCCTCTTCATAAAGACGGACGAAGACTTCTCGTACGGCCCGGGAAAGGCCTTTGTCCATGGTGAAGCGCAGACGGGTCCAATCACAAGAACAACCCAAACGTTTGAGTTGCTCGATAATGCGATTCCCGTATTGTTCCTTCCACTGCCAAACTCGTTCTAAGAACTTTTCTCGGCCAAGGTCATATCTGGTGAGACCTTCTTGAGCCAGTTGTTTTTCGACTACATTTTGGGTGGCAATGCCGGCGTGGTCTGTCCCTGGCACCCAAAGGGTATCATAGCCGTCCATGCGTTTATAACGAACCAAGATGTCCTGGAGGGTGTTGTTTAAGGCGTGTCCAACGTGTAGCATCCCGGTGACATTGGGGGGAGGGATGACGATGGAAAATTTAGGACGCTGCGGATCAAGCTTTGGTTGAAAATACCCCCGTTCCTCCCAGAACCGATACCACTTTTCCTCAATTCCTCGAAAGTCATAGGCCTTAGGCAGCTCCTTCACTATTTCCCCTCCTCATTCTTGATCGCGAGCCCAAATATAACCCGGCATTTTACACCAGACACGTCCTGCGTCCACGGGAAGAGACCTATCAAACATAAAAAGGCCGACCCTGAAGGATCGGCCTTAAGGGGGGGAGGGGGAAGGGCTTAATAAGTATTGGTGGTCTTATTACCTTCACACACCTCTTCGATGCGATCGGCAATTAGCCGGCCGTTTTCCCAAATGCGTTTATGGATCTTATGACAATGGGTCTGCTGATTATAAGTCAAAGGGGTGGCCTCAACCACGGTATTCCCCTCTCGATAGACTACCGGCTGATTGGTACGAGCCGCATCGAGACTGGCCTGGCGATTGATCTCCGCCAAACCTCCACCAAGGATGGCCCCGGCGGTAGCCCCAATCACCGCTCCACGCCAGGGGTTGTGTCTATCAATCAAGGCCCCGGTAGCTGCTCCCACAGCGGCTCCAAGACCTGCCCCTTGAGCGGTGGCATTGCTTTGGGTGGTAGTACATCCCCCGACCAGACTTATCAAAAAGAGAAAACCAGCCAAAGCCGCTAGCCATCTTTTCATGGTGACCTCCTTAAACTCGATTTGAATTTAAAAAAGGCAAAAAGTGTGCCGGGAAGAAAGACGATAAAATCAAGGGGAGGGGATCTAATCTATGACATTAATGTCGGGAAAAAGCGACAAAATTGTTTGTTAAAAACACAAAAAAGCTGCGGAACCGAAACAAGGCCCCGCAGCTTTTTACCTACACTGGATGAGAGATTAACCCAACCCGAGAGCAGACAAGATCTTGGGGATAAGGCCCGGTAGCGGGTTGGCGTAGAAGAGGATCAAGGCAATGACCAAGGCATAAATGGTCAGAGATTCGATCAAGGCCAAACCGAGAATCATGGTCACGGTGATCTTACCGGAGAGCTCAGGGTTCCGGGCAATACCTTCACAAGCGCCGCGGATACCATGACCCATGCCCACGCCGCAGCCACAAGCGGCCAAACCAACGGCCAGACCGCCGGCCAAAGCGATGGCGGCAATGGGTATTACACCCGGAATAGCAGAGCCACTCTCAGCGGCAAAGGCAAAAGAAGACATCGCCAACACAAACATCACAACCAAAAGACCATACCGACGCAACATAACCACCCTCCTTCTTAATTTTGTTTTTGTTTCTCGTGACACTGAAGGTTGAGCCCCCAGCATCTTTTTCACCCCATTAATGGTGTTCTTCTACGGCACCAGCAAAATAGGCCAAAGAAAGTGTAATAAAGATCAACATCTGAATGGCGGAGACCAAGACACCAAGGACCATAACCGGTAAAGGCGCCAAGAACGGACCAGCCAACATGACCAAAATGCCCAAGAGGAGCTCTTTAGAGATCAGGTTACCAAACAGTCGGATGGAGAGAGAGAGAATTCGTCCCAGGTGCCCGAATACTTCCGCCGGGAGCATCAACGGAATAAGCCACGGAATCGGCCCCAAGAAAGTCTTAAAATATTTAAGCCCTTGGAACCTAAGACCTAAGAAGTGATAGTAGACGATAGTAATCAGGGTAAGCCCCAAGGTGACGTTAAGATTGGCCGTAGGTGACATAAATCCGGGGAAAAGACCGAGTAAGTTACAAAACAAGATGTAGAGGGCAAAAAACATGATCAAGGGAAAGACCAAGGGGACCAAATTGACCTTCCCCGGACCTTCCTCATGGGGCACGTTTTCGTAGGTGAACTGATAAGTCGTTTCTACCACAAACTCCCAAAAATTTTGGGCCCCCTTAGGGACAAACTCCATGCGTTTTAGTCCTATCTTGATGAGCACAATAAGCAGGATGCAGACGAAATAACTGTGCACCATGTGGGGGGCGAAGATGAGGGCCAACTTGCCATACTCCTGCGCCATTTCGTAATAGTGAAAGCCGGAAGGGATCCCTAATTTCTGCAAAATGTAACATAGAAACAACAGAGGATGTTCCATCTCCTAACCCTCCTTTAATTTTAGCCAGAAATTACGCCCAATTTCGGTCAAAGCGCAAAGTAAAATATTCACTATCACCAGGGAAATACCCACTATAAACGGCAAAGGGTGGACTATTTTCCACTTTATCAAAAAATATAGGGCAATAGCCGTTGCGGTGAGCCTTAAATAAAATTTCATCAAGTAACCTCGGGCGGCCTGAGCCGAAGCGATTCCAGAAGTAATGGCCTCAACTATACCCCTGACCTCTCTTTCTATGGAACGAAAATTGGCCAAAGCCAAGGCCCCCCCCGCCAAGATACTAAAAGCAATCTTGAGCTTAGCGGTCAACAGATAAGTTATTACCGTGGTGGAAACGATCAGGATGGCTGTTGCCAAACGAAAACGTCTCAAAAATTTTGTATTAGTTTCAAGGGGTATCATTCCTTTTCTTTTTCTCTTTCCCTTCTTTCCTGTTCCCGAAGGCGTTTTTTACTCAAGTAAAAGATATTTTTAAAGCCTCCTATGGCTCCCAGAATGATACCTATCGTTGTAAGCCAGGGATATGTACGACCTTTGAATACCTTTTCATCAATGAGCCAACCGGTAAAGGCCCCAGCCAAAATAGAACCGACTACCGCTATCCCTATGGACAAAAAATCGCCCAATAATTCCAAGAGATAGCGGAGATTTTCTCTCATCAACCATCCTACAGGCCTAACGGCCAAGATCGCCTTCCCATATCACATTGCTCTCGGCAAGTCAACGATAACTTCTCTCCAAAATTCGGTCCATACTCCTTGCACACGATAGATCACTTTTCGATTAAACTTTTGCGGTGTTCCTAAAGGCTGGGGAAGTTAGAAATGGAAACTGGCGGAGGGGGTGGGATTCGAACCCACGGTGCGCCGGTTAGACGCACACACGATTTCCAGTCGTGCCCCTTCGGCCACTCGGGCACCCCTCCAAAGAACAGCTTATCCATGATTCTAAAAGGTCTTTTGGGATCAAGCAAGTAAATAAGTGGGCAAAATCAAAGGAGGTGATTACATTTAGTTACAAATTAAGGAATCAAACCTGGAGAAGAGGAATGACCCAGCTAGATCGTCGTCTGGTGGAACAACTTAAACGGCAGGTCCAGGCAGAATTGGCCAAAAAAGAGGCCGAATGTGTGGAATACTGGCTCCAGGAACTGCAAAAGGTCTATGCCCGTAAACATCAAACTCTCTCAGAGCTCAAGGCTGAACTCAAACAGTTAATGGAAAAAATGAAAAACAGAATCCAAGTAGTAAAAACCCGCGGATTTTAGTCACTCAGACTTATATTCGGGGCCTAACAAGGGCTTATTTAACTAATTCTTCCAATCCTTGATAATCTAAATATTTCTTAGTGAGCTCTAAGGCCCGGGCCAATTTTTCCGGATGCCTAATCCTCGTCTGAACCGGGAGTTTCTCCACTCTACGGGCCACGGAGTAGGTATCCTCATGGACCACCAAGATGGGCACTTGGGCTTCTTCTGCCCGACTAAGGATAATCTCATTGGGATAGAGCCCGCCGGTCAGGATTAGGCAAGAAGCCCCGGTTTCGATGGCCGCCAATTGAATATCCGAACGGTCTCCGCCCACAATTACCCCAAAGCGAGGGGCCTTACGAAAGTACTGAATGGCCTTGTCTACCTGCATACCACCAATAAGGAAATGTTCCACCAGACGGTCTTCCTTGATCGTCCCAAGGAGTTGGGCCCCTAAATATTCGCGGAGTTCCTTGACTGAAACCGCAGCCAAGACCGAATCGTGCGGGATCTCTCCCAAGACCTTGAGCCCCTTTTTCCCCAAGAAGGGCTGAATGAGATCACGGAAGTTGTAAAGGTTTTCTTCGGAAATATCATTGAAGATCACTCCTCCAAAGAGCTCGGGCCCTAAATCCTCAAAGGCCTTCAAGAGATAATCTACGACGTATTCCCCTTCATAACGAACGACCATCACCACTTTGGCCTCTAAGGCCTTGGCTATCTTTTCCCCTGAAAGTCCTAAGAAGGCCCCGGAATAAAGTCCGCCATATCCCCCTAGGAGCAATACCTCAACCCCTTCTCCTGCAGCCTTAGAGGCAGAAACCACTTCGGTCATCAAATGGTCTACCTGCCCTTTAAAACCCTGGACAATTAGGTCCTGAGAGAGGATGACCGGACAAAGTTCTTCAGGAGGGACATCGAGCTTGAAAAACTCGGCGATAAAAAGGGCATCATCATCCACCAAGACCTTATCTTTGAATACCGGGCGTATGCCCACCGGTTTACGGTAGGTAAAAGAAATCCCCTTTTCTTTTAAAAATTGGCCTATACCTAAGGTGGTCAATGTCTTTCCAGCAAAACCTACGGTAGAACAGACATAAATGGTCTTCATCGTTCTCCTCCTAAGGCCAAACGGGCATCGACCGCAACCGCTCCTTGGCCTTTGGGGCGGACCAAGAGCGGGTTTATTTCTCCTTCACTGAGTTCAGGGAAATCTGCCGCCAATTGGGCCAAGGAAACCAGGCTGTTCACCAAGGCTTCGAGATCGGCCTCTGGTTCTCCTCTGACCCCTTTTAGAAGGGGATAGCCCTTGATCTCACGAATCATCTCTTGAGCCTCTTCAGGGCAAAGAGGCGCCAGGCGGAAGGACACGTCTTTGATCACCTCGACATAGATACCCCCAAGGCCAAACATCACCAAGGGGCCGAATTGAGGATCTCTGGTGAAACCGATAATGATTTCCTTGCCCCCGGCGATCATCTCTTGGACCAGGACGCCTAATATGCTTACCCCAGGCAAGGCCTGACGGACGCCAATGGTCAATTCTTGGAAGGCCTTGATCAGTTCTTCTTCGTCTTTGATATTTACCTTGACGCCACCGACATCGGTCTTGTGTTGGATCTGGGGCGAGATGATCTTGAGCACCACCGGAAAACCGATGACCTGGGCCGCCAAAAGGGCCTCTTCCGTAGTGCGGGCCATGAGGGATTTGGGAAATTGAAAACCATAGGCCTCGAGGATCTCTTTGACCTCATAATCAAGCAGATGGCTTCGGCCTTCTTCTCTTACTAAGTGAAGGACTTGGGCTGCCTTTTCAAAATCGACTTGAGGCCTTTCGCACTGAATTTGGGGCTTTTTTCGCCAAAAATCGTAGAGCCAAGACTTTTCCAAAGCGGCGATGGCCTCTTCTGGGTACTCAAAGGGAGGAATCTTGTTTTTGAGCAACAAACCGCGGGCCTTTTTGACGCTGTCGTAGCCAAGAAAACAGGCGACCATGGTCTTTTGACCAACTTTGCGGGCCATCCTTTCGGCCACCTCATCGGGATTGACTGTGGCTGTGCGCGAAAGGATGACCAAGAGACCATTTAGACGTTCGTCTTCAAGCAAGACCTCAAGGGCTTTTTCGTACCTTTCGGCATCCGCATCACCGGTAATGTCGACCGGATTATAAAAGGCGGCATAGGCCGGGAGTACCGCCCGGAGCCTTTCCACCGTCTCCCCAGTGAGGGTGGGGAGTTCCAAAGAGGAACGCTCACAGGCATCGGCAGCCACGATCCCCGGGCCTCCGGAGTTGGTAAGGATGGCCAGCCTGGGCCCCTCCATCACCGGCTGGAAGGCAAGGAGCAAGGCCAAATTGAAGAATTCACGTAGGTTTCTGGCCCGGATGATGCCCGCCTGCCGTGAAGCCGCCTCAAAGGCCACCTCAGAGCCAGCCAAGGAACCGGTGTGAGAGGAGGCTGCCCGGGCTCCAGCGGCGGTGACGCCGCTCTTGAAGATAATTACTGGCTTTTTTCGGGCCACTTCTTTGGCCGCCTCCATAAAGGCTCGCCCATCGTCTATACCCTCGAGATAACCCATGATCACTTCCGTCCGCGGGTCTTCTCCCAACAGGCGCAGGCATTCTATCTCCGAAATATCGCTCTTGTTACCAAGGCTAATGAAACGAGAGAGCCCCACTCGCTCGGCTCGAGACCATTCTAATAAGGCCAAACACAAGGCCCCGGATTGAGAAAAGAAACCAATCTTGCCCCGAATGGGCTTTAAGGCGGCAAAGGTGGCGTTTAGACGCGAATAGGTGTCTACTATCCCGAGACAATTGGGACCGATGATCCTGAGGCCATACTCGCGGGCTAGGTTGACTATCTCGTTTTCTAATTTGGCTCCTTCTCGACCAGCCTCTTTAAACCCAGCCGAAAGGATAACCAAGGCCTTGACCCCCTTTTCACCACATTGTCGAATGACCTGGGGGACCAACGGGGCCCGCACGGCTATGACACCGAGATCGACTTTTTCAGGAATATCAAGGACCGAAGGAAAGGCCTTCAGGCCTAATATCTCTTGGGCCTTGGGGTTTACCGGAAAGATCTTCCCTGGAAAACGAAAATCAAGGAGATTCTTTACAACATCGTGGCCCACTTTACCTGGCTCCCTGGCTGCCCCAATGACCGCGACGGCTTTGGGATTAAAGAATTTTTCTAGCACGGCCA
>CAZKEG010000005.1:0-8652 GCA_964551715.1 uncultured Thermodesulfobacteriota bacterium | reverse complement strand
CCTGAATCCTTTTATTACGTTCTTATTTTCTTTCGACCAGGAAGAGGAGATTCTCAACTCATTAGATCACTTTTTCTCAGTCAAAGCTAGACTTTTTTCCGTTTATTCTTTAAGTTTTTGGTGATCTTAGACATAAATCGGGATCAAAATGTCTATCTACAATCTAGATTATATCTTCCGACCAAAGAGCATAGCCATCTTAAATATCACCCCTGGAGAAGACTCCCCCAGCGAAGTCCTCTTTCGGAATCTACTCTGGCGTGGATTTAAAGGAGAAGTCTATCCCATAAACGAAGAACCCACCAGCATTTGCGGGATAGAGGCCTATCCTTCCCTGGCCAGCGTCCCTCGAGCCATAGACCTGGCTATTTTGGCCGGACCGCCGGACCGGGTCCTTTCTGATCTTGAAGCCTGCGCCAAAAAAGGGGTCAAGGGGGTCATCATCTTGGCCCGGGACTTTCGGGCCCGAGTAGAAAGCCCCAACGAACTCCTGGTCCAAATCTACCGGTATGTAGAACGATATAAGATGCGCATCCTAGGGCCCAATACCCTGGGCTTTATTCGACCACCCAAAAAGCTAAACGCAAGCCTTATCCCCGATCCTTTGCCCCCGGGAAATCTGGCCTTTATCAGCGACAGCGCCACCCTCTCCTCGGCGGTGCTTGATTGGGCGGTGAAAAAGAACGTCGGGATGAGCATGTTCGTCTCCTTGGGGGAGAAGGTGGATGTGGATCTGGCGGATATGATTGACTATCTAAGCCTCGATTATCATACCCGGGCCTTGATCGTCTATCTACAGCGCCTCAAGACCGCCCGAAAGTTTATCGGTGCCGCGCGGGCCTTCTCCCGCACCAAGCCGATCATGGTGGTCAAAAATGGCCGCTTTGTCTCCTTTGAAGGCCAATATTCCACAGAGATCGGCTCTCTTATAAACGAGGACATGGTCTATGATGCCGCCTTCCGCCGGGCGGGTATCATTCGGGTAGACGAGGTCCTGGAACTCTTCTATGTGGCGGAAAGCCTTTCCAAACAACCCCGCCCCAAAGGGCAGAGGCTAGCCATTGTCAGCAACGCCGGAGGGCCGGCCTTGATCGCTACCGATACCTTGTTTGCCTTCGGCGGTCGCCTGGCTCAGTTCTCGGAAGAGACCAAGCGGGCCTTAAGAGAGTTTTTGCCTCCGGAACGGGTGGCCAATCCCTTAGACCTCCTCTCCGATGCCTCTCCGGCCTGTTATCGCCAAGCCGTCTCTCTTTGCCTAAAAGATCCAGAAGTAGACGGTGTCGTGGTTATTTACACTCCGGAAATAGGGGTCTCCTGTGAAGATGTAGCCTGGGCCATCGTCCGAGCTGTCCAAGAAAACCGCCGCAAACCGGTGCTTACTTGTTTTATGGGGGAAGGTCGAGTAGCTTTAGGGCGCCAAATTTTGAGCGAACAAAACATCCCTAATTTTTTGACCCCGGTGGAGACGGTGAAGAGCTTTCTTTACATGTATAGCTACGACCACCTTTTGAGCCTCCTCTTTGAGACCCCAGGCAGTATCCTTGAAGACTTTGAACCCCAGGTAAATAAAGCCGAAGAACTGATTCGTGGAGCCGCCTCGGAAGATCGCTTTCTCCTCACCGAAAAAGAGACCTTTGAATTACTTGAGGCCTACGGCATCCATACCGGGAAGTTAGAAGGGGACCAAAGCTTCCCCCTCTTCCTGGCCATGGTAAAGGATAACGTTTTCGGGGCGGTGATCATCTTTGGCCTTGGTGGTTCTTTTACCAAACCAATGAAGGACTTTGCCCTGGGGCTTCCGCCTCTAAATCAAACCCTTGCCCGCCGCCTTATGGAACAGACCAAAATCTATCATTTCTTCAAGGGAAACGACTTTCCTCTGGGCTTGCTTGAGGAATTATTGGTCCGATTCTCACACCTAATCGTCGATTTCCCAGAGATCAGGGAGATAGAGATCAACCCCCTCTTCTTTTCCTCCAAGGGCTACGCCGTCTCTCAGGCCAAGATCTTCCTTGAGGAATATGCCTTCTTGGTCAGGGAAAAACCCCATGCCTTCTGTTGCCCCTCGCACCTGGCCATCTGCCCCTATCCCTCGCATTTTATCTTTGAGGTCTGTTTAAAAGACGGTACCTTAGTCAAGGTGCGGCCCATCAAGCCCGAAGACGAACCCTTAATGGCAGCCCTTTTCTATTCCTTCTCTGAAGACACCATCCGCCAACGTTTTATGCAGCCGAAAAAGACCATCACCCACGAGGAATTGGTTCGTTATTGCCAGATCGACTACGACCGGGAACTGGCCTTGGTGGCCACTATCGAGAAAGAAGGGCAAAAGCAGATCATTGGCGTAGTACGGTTGATCAAACACCCTGACGAAGAAAACGCCGAAATGGCCGTAGTGGTCTCTGATGCCTGGCAAGGGAAGGGTCTTGGGTGGCTCCTCTGTACCCAAATGATCCACGTGGCCAAACAACTCGGGCTCAAACGGATCTGGATGGCCATTTTGGCTGACAATAGTAAAATGTTAAATTTGGCCAAAAAGTTAGGTTTTCGTCTCAAGCAACAAGATGAAGATCTCATCAAGGTGGTATTGGAGCTTTGAAGACCTTCCCCATCATCTATTCGTCGGATTTCAAGAGGCACCTCACCAGCCCCAAACATCCGGAACAACCCTTGCGGGTGGAGGCCATTGTTCGCTTCCTTGAGCACGGGCCTCTGGGGCCGTTTCTAGAGATAGTCTCTCCGGAGGAGGCCCCATTTGAATGGCTTACCGAGATCCATGATCCTAATTACATCTTTCGTCTGGAAGAGGCCTGTCTGCGGGGCAAATCTTACATCTGCGGCACGGACAACGAGATCTGCTACGATTCCTTTGAAGTAGCCAAATTGGCGGCTGGGGCGGTGCTTAAGGCCGTTGAGCTGGTAGAAAAAGAAGGGCACCGGGTGGTCTTTTGCCCGGTAAGGCCACCGGGGCATCATGCCGAAAGGACAAGGGCCTTGGGGTTTTGTCTTTTCAACAACGTGGCCATCGGGGCCAGATATTGGCAGAAACACTATGGCCGACGCGTGCTCATCCTTGACTGGGATGCCCATCACGGAAACGGTATCCAAAATGCCTTCTATGAAGAGGCGGAGGTCTTTTATATCAGCCTCCATGAAAACCCCCGCCTAAGTTTCCCAGGCACTGGCACCGCCGAGGAAAGGGGCATCGGCCCAGGTGAAGGTTATACCCTGAATATCCCCATGCCCCTTGATAGCGGAGACGTAGCCTACGAAGAGGCCTTTCGGACCATAGTGGATCCTGCGGTGCAAAGATTCGCCCCTGAAGGTATCGTCTTGGCCGCTGGGTTTGATGGCCATCGTGATGATGACATGTCCTTTCTCAACCTTACCACCGGTGGCTTTGCCGTTATGAGCGAATACGTTCGCCAGTGGAGTCAAACCTTTGAGGCCCCGGTGATCTCCGTCCTGGAAGGAGGATACGACCTCGAGTCCCTGGTTGCTTCAGTTGAGACTCATTTAAGAGTCCTTCTAGCCCTAGAATAACTAAATTATATATTGGACCTCTTGGATCGATGATGGTATAAGAGCAGCGAATTTTAGTAAGTTCAACTCAAGGGAGGGCGCTGTTTATGTTAGTCAAAGAATGGATGTCCGAAGATCCCATTGTGCTAGATGAAAACGCCTCTATTATGAAGGCCGTCCAAATCATGAAAGAACACGGCATACGCCGTATCCCGGTCGTCCGCCAAAATAAGTTGGTCGGTATCGTTACTGACCGAGACATCAGGGAAGCTACTCCTTCTAAGGCCACGGCCCTTGATGTACATGAACTTTATTATTTGCTTTCGGAGATCAAGGTCAAAGACATCATGACCCCTAACCCCATCACCATCCATCCAGAACAAACCGTAGAATATGCCGCGGTGATCATGCTTGAAAATCGTATCTCCGGGCTCCCGGTGATCGATGATGAAGGCCATGTGGTCGGCATCATCACCCAGACCGATATCTTTAAGGTCCTTATCAACATAACGGGTATTTATTACGGACCGTATCAGGTCGTCTTTGATCTGGAAAACCGGCCAGGCTCTATCAGAGAAGTCCTTGATGTCATTCGGGATCATAACGGAAAGGTCATCAGTTTCCTCACTTCCTACATTGGTGTAGAGCCAGAGATCCGGAGGGTCTATTTCCGCCTGGCTGAGATGGAACCAGAGGCCTTTGAGAAGTTACTGGTTGATCTCAAATCTAAGTTTAATCTACTTTATTGGGTCAAGGATGACCTCTCAAACCTCCCCAAGAAAGAGACGGTGACCAAGAGCCCGGAGACAGTCGAATCCATTCTCAAGATATAAGATCCCTCTGGCAAAAAATTTTGAAATTTCCCACATCATCCCCCATTTTGCAAATGGGGGTTACCACCAAAATATCCTAGGGATGGGGATAATACCGAGGAATTTAGGCCAGGTAGGCTTTGGTTCCGGGACCTCATCATCTCGGTAAGGCATCCACAGCTCTTCTTTACCCCTTAAGGGGTCCAAGTCCGTAGTCTTGACGAAGACGATGTCTCCCGGGGGTTCAAAGTCCTCTCCTGAATATTCCTGCGGGCGTCTTTCCATAGTGGCCAGCCAGATAGGACAGGCGGCCCGAGCCCCGGTCTCCAGCCGACCCAAAGAGAGGAGATCATCGTAGCCTACCCAGACCCCACAGGTCACTTCTTTGGTGAAACCGATGAACCAGGCATCATGATAATTATCCGTGGTCCCGGTCTTGCCTCCAGCCGGGACTCCTAGGCTCCGAGCGCAGCGCCCTGTGCCGTCACGGATTACTTCTTCTAGGAGATAGGTCATGATATAGGCCGTCTCCTGGGAGATGACCGGACGCCTCTCAGTCTTAAAGAAGGGGACTTCTTTGCCGTCTCGGTCGAAGATACTCTCTACCAAACGGGGCTTTACCAGATACCCCTGGTTAGGAAAGACTGTGTAGGCATGGGTAATCTCAAAGAGGGAAACGCCGGAACTACCCAAGGCAATAGAATAATCCGGACTAATCGGACTGGTGATGCCGAAGAGCGTGGCCGTCTGTCTCAGATCCGGCAGACCGATGGCCAAGGCCAACTTTACGGCAATGGTATTGCGTGAATGCACCAGGGCCGTTCGCAGGGAAATAGGTCCTAAGTAATCGTGATCAAAATTTTGGGGTTGCCAATAAGAATCCGGCTTTGAACCGGGCAAGACCACCGGTTCATCCACCAAAAGGCTAGAGACGTTGACCAATCTCTTCTCCAGGGCGGCGCTCCAGATAATGGGTTTAAAGGCCGATCCCGGTTGCCGGCGGGCTTGCAAGGCACGATTGTACTGGCTTTCTTCGTAATCCCGCCCACCGATGAGGATGCGTACCCCTCCGGTGGCGTTGTCAAAACAAACGATGGCCCCTTGGGGTATTCGTTTTTGACCAGGATGGCGTTTGGGAATGTCTTTTAGTTTTTTCTGGAGTATCCCTTGGGCGGCCTCCTGCCAATTGAGATCAAGGGTGGTGTAAATGGTATAGCCCCCGGTGAGGAGTTCCTCCTCGCCAAGCCTCCTTTCTAACCTGGAACGCAAGGCATCTAGGAAATAGCCGGCCAAGGGATTGGGAGAGAAATCAGCCGGATGCAAGACAAGCGGGGCCCTGGCCGCCTTACGCGCCTCCTCCAAGGTGATATAGCCCTCTTCAGCCATGCGCCTGAGGACATAGGCCCGGCGTTTAAGGGCCAGGCGGGGGTTGCGCAGGGGATTATAACGACTAGGGGCCGGGGTAAGCCCGGCGATTAAGGCTGCCTCAGGCAAGGTAAGTTCCCAGACGTGTTTGTCAAAGTAAGTCCTGGCCGCGGCCTCTACCCCATAAGCCCCTGCTCCCAAATAAATTTGGTTGAGATAAATATTCAGGATTTCGTCTTTGCTGAGGGCGGAGTCTATTTCCCAGGCCAAGATGGCTTCTTTGAGTTTCCTTATAAAGCTCTTTTTCTTGGAAAGGAGAAGCGAACGCACCACCTGTTGGGTAATGGTGCTCCCGCCTTGAACAATAGCCCGGGCCTTGATGTCTTTGATCGCTGCCCGTAAGATGCCCAAAAAATCCACTCCTTTGTGTTCGTAAAACCGAGCATCCTCCGCGGAGACAAAGGCCTGAATGAGATAAGGAGGCATCTGACTCAAAGGGACCGGAAAGCGTCTTTCTTTGTACCAGTAAGCCAGGGGCTCTCCACGTCGATCTAAGATCTCGGTCACCGCCGGGGGGCGATAGTTCTTAAGAGAGGAGATATCTGGAAGCCCTAGGGAAAGATAGAAATAGATCAACCCCAGGATAATACTAAGGGCCACACCAGCGGCCACGAACATAATGATCGAGGCGTGGACGTGCGTAAGTCTCATCAGGTCTCTACCTGCAGGGTGCGCAAGCGATTTATGGCCGCAGCCAACTCAAAACGCCTGAAGGCGGCAAGATCCCCCCTTGAGGCCGGTGAAAGGGCCAAAAGCCCTTTCCTTTGGATCATTTCTTCTATCTCCCTCACCCCTTCGGCCAAAAAGAAGTCCCTTTTCCGCGAAAGAGAGAGCAGGGCCAGGGCAATGGCCTTGGTCTGTTCCGGACAGACCAGTTGCTCTACCGCGGAGAGATCAATCACTTTTCGGCCAAGGAGGATGGTGGTTTGATCCTTGGCCTTGGCCATCTCCTTGGCCCCCTTTTGAGCCTTTAAGGACTTGCCCAAGATACGCCGGCCTTTGGGCCAGAAAAAGGGTTCTTGGACTTCTCTTTGACGTTTGGTCGGGTATCTTTCTACCACTAACCTGGCTTGGGAAGTGACCTCTTGTGGCTGATAATGATCCATGGCGATCACAGTATCAGCCACTTCCAGATAATCACCGCTCCCGCCGACGACCAGAACACTTGAGACCCCGAAATTCTCATAAAGCTCCCGCACCCGATCAAGGAACGGGGTAATAGGTTCCTTTTCTTTGGCAATCAAGGCCTGCATCCTGGCGTCACGGATCATGAAATTAGTGGCTGAGGTATCCTCATCAAGTAAAAGCACTTTGGCCCCTACTTCAAGGGCCTCCATAATGTTGGCCGCTTGGCTAGTGGAACCTGAGGCCCAGGCCGTGGAAAAGGCCTTGGTCTCTTTTCCGAAGGGCAATTGATTGATGAAAGATGAAATATCCACTTTGGTTACGCTGCGGCCATCTTCAGCCCTGATCTTTACCGTCTCGTAGAGGGAGACCACCAATTCTCGTCCGTCACCTGGGACGTGATCGTAGATCCCCTGTTCCAAGGCCCGCAAGAGGGTGGATTTGCCATGAAAACCGCCGCCGACGATGAGAGTCACCCCTCGGGGTACCCCGAGGCCTCTGACCTTCCCTCGATGGGGTAATTCCACCTCTACGGCAAGCTCAGGCGGACTCTTAAAGGGCACGGCCTCACGCGCCGGACGGGGATCTACCCCCGAGGCCCGTGGTAGGATACTCCCGTCGGCGACAAAGGCCACCAGGCCTAAGGCAGGGAGTCTGGCCCGTAAATATTCGGCGTCTTCTGTGGTCTCCACAAAGGCCCGTAAGCGGTGGGCGTCAAGGTTTTCATAGATCAGGCCATTGTGGACTATCTGGGGTAGAAGTTCAAGCAACATCTTTCTGGCCGCTTGCCCCAAGATGCGTCGCCCGGCCGCCGGAAGCCCTACGAAGAATCGAGCCTCTACCGTGCCTTCGGGAAGGACGGTAATCGTACTACGCCAAAGGATTTCTTGTCCGGGGCCGTAAACAAGGAAGAGGCCGCTCTTACCAGTCCCGAGCTTCTTGGTCGCCTGGCGGGCCTCTTGGGCCAGAGAGTAGGCCAGGAAGTTTTCAAGCCCCAGTCGTCGGGAATGGTTCTCATAGGTCCAGGAGGGAAGCCGGGCCTCTTTTGAAGACAAAATGACCTTTACCCGACTGGGTGGAGCGAAGGGATCGCTCTGGATGTGCTCAAAGACCAGCTTAAACCGGGGGAATTGATAGGTCCCTCGAAGTTCCTGATAACGTTTATAACCTCGACCATCGAGTTCTTTTAATCGGCGTGCCAGGGTGTGAAGGTCCATTTAAGAAAAGAGACTCTGTTGTTTGATGTTTGGAGTCTGCTCTTGGGCCTCTTCCTCACCAAAGATGGAAATCTTGCCGTAGACCCCATCAAAGCCTGGTCGAATATAAAGCTCCCCCTCTCGAACACGACGGATGCCTTCAAGGATACGAGGGGGCACAAACTCAGCTAGCTCCTCCAGGGGCTTGAAGAGCAGGATCTCAAACTCACTCCCTCCGAGTTCGATCAATTGCCGATAGGTCTTTTTCACTATCTGGGTCTGAATACCTTTGGCCAAGGCTTCAGAGATGATCTCAAGCAGGGGAACAAGGTGTAAGGCCGGGGGTTTACCTTTTGGGCGATAACCTTCCGGACGATCGGCCAGCTCCTCCACCCGATGCATAACGCCGATGGTCAGGGGTTCTCCGCAGACCGGGCATCTCCCGCCATGGACCCTGGTCTCTTTGGGTGAGAAGATGATCCCACAATTTCGATGGCCGTCGAAATGATATTTGCCTTCTTCAGGATAAAACTCGATGGTGAAGGCCAACTTATCTTCTTTGATGGCCTGGG
>CAZKEG010000004.1:0-17471 GCA_964551715.1 uncultured Thermodesulfobacteriota bacterium | reverse complement strand
CGGGCCTTCTTTAAATGATAGGCGCGGATGAATTCATCCAGGGCCCCGTCAAGCACGGCTTCTACGTTTCCGATTTCCACACCGGTGCGATGATCTTTGATTAATCGGTAAGGGTGGAGGACATAGGAACGAATCTGGCTCCCCCAGGCGATCTCTTTCTTCTCTCCGTAAAGCTTTTGTTTTTCCTTTTCTTTTTTACGTCGTTCGAGCTCATAGAGCCGGGCCTTTAGGATCTTTAAGGCTGTGGCCTTATTGCGGTGTTGTGAACGTTCATTTTGACACTGGACCACGATTCCCGTAGGTAAATGGGTGATACGCACGGCGCTTTCGGTCTTATTCACGTGCTGACCACCATGACCGCTAGCCCGCATAGTTTCGATCTTTAGGTCCTCGGGTCGTATCTCGATCTGGATATCATCTTCGATCTCTGGAATGACTGAGACCGAGGCAAAAGAAGTATGACGCCGGCCACTGGCGTCAAAGGGGGATATCCTTACCAAACGATGTATTCCGGACTCGGCTTTTAAATGCCCATAGGCATAAGGGCCTTCCACCATGAAGGTGACCGACTTGATCCCGGCCTCTTCTCCAGCCAGGATATCGATGATCTTTGTGCGATAGTTGTGTTTCTCCGCCCAGCGGAGGTACATGCGCAGGAGCATTTCCACCCAATCCTGGGCCTCGGTACCCCCTGCCCCGGCGTGAATGGTAACGATGGCATTCGAGGTGTCGTGTTTGCCGGAAAGAAAGAGTTTGATCTCCTCTTCTTCGACCTTTTTGAAGAGCTCACGAAGACGAGTTTCTACTTCTCTTAGAGTATGCTCATCTTCTTCGTCTAAGGCCAATTCAAAAAGAACTTTAGTGTCTTCAAATTCTTGTTCTAGATTTTTCCAGGATTCTAGGAGATCGATGATCCTGGCCCGCTCCCGCATTATTTTTTTGGCTTCTGGGCTCTCCCAGAAACCATCTTTGACCATTTTCTTTTCAAGCTCGGCCAAACGTGTCTTTTGGACCTCGGGATCAAAGACACCTCCTTAAAGTGGAAATACGCCCCTCAAGCCTTTCTAGTTGAGAGCGAAGTTCCGCCGGATTCAAAGCCGCCTTTTTCTCCATGGTCATTGCCTCCTACTTCGGATTAATTTCGGGATCGCCAGTACGGCCCAAAAGAGATAAAACAAGGGGAAGAAGGTGCCGTATTTGGTATACACCGTTAAATATGATAGAAAACCGGCCTTTACACAAGGGGCCGTTGTTTCTTCTAATTTGGTGGCACAGAGGATCTCACCCGTAGGACTTATCACCCCGGAAATCCCGGTATTGGCAGCCCGTAAGACATAGCGCCGATTTTCAATGGCTCGGAAGACGGCCTGGGCAAAATGTTGATAAGGCCCGGCACTACGACCAAACCAGGCGTCATTGGTCACCACCACCAAGACCGTAGCCCCTTTTTGGACCTGTTTGCGGGCCAGCCAAGGAAAGATGCTTTCAAAGCAGATCAACGGGCCAAAGACCTTATGACGAGAAAGCCTCAAAGGCCCGCCGTTTGGCCCTGGTCGATAATCTCCTGAGGCCACGGCAAAGGTACGCAAAAAGGGAAATACGTTTTCCAAAGGTACGTATTCCCCAAAGGGAACCAGATGTTGTTTATCATATACGCCCTTAATCCGGCCTTTGGCCACCAAAAACAAAGAATTATGGATCTCGATCCGATCTTGGTAGAAATTCAAGCGCGGGGCCCCAAAAAGCAAGGGGGCTTGGTGGGTTTGGGACCAGCTGATGACCTTGCGACCCAATCCTTGATCTGGAAAGAAATAGAAAGGGATGGCGGTCTCTGGCCAGATGAGGATCTGGGCTCCGTGCCGGATGGCTTTCTCGGAAAGTTCAAAATATCGTTTGAGAGAGGCCTGCTTAAAGGCCTTATCCCACTTTATATCTTGGGGGATATTGCCTTGGATAAGGCCTACTTCAAAAGGCATTCCAGACCAGTCTTTTTGACGTTCAAGGTGCCCATAGACCAGAAAGGACAAGAATATGACCAAGACCACGGCTTCCACTGGCCACGCCCGTCGATAATCAGCGAATAAGGCAAAGAGGGCGTAATTGACCAGGACTACCAGAAAGGAGATCAGGTAGACTCCGCCGATATCTGCCGCTTGGATTAGGTCCAGAAAACGATATTGGCTGGCGCCTAATAAGCCCCAAGGAAATCCCCCCAATATAAAGCCGCGGAGATATTCAAAAAGGACGACCAAACCGGCCAAGATAAAGGCATTAAGGATTGAGATTTCATAAAGCTTTAATTGTTCAAAGAGATAGACTGGAACTGCCAGGTAAAGGGCCAAGTAAGCGGAAAGAAGGGCCAAGATCCCCCATGCCGCTGGGAGAGGGAGTCCTCCGAAATGGGTCATTACCCCGGTGAGCCAGTAGAGGAGAAGGAAAAAGAAAGAAAATCCGGCCAAAAAACCCAATCGAAAACCCTGCCCAGGATACATTTTGACCAGGAGCAGAAGAAGCCCCAAAGCCACGAAGGCCAAAGGGAAGAGGTCAAATTTGGGATAGGCCAAGGCCAAAGCTAAACCGGTGAAGAGGGCGCCTAGGTAAGAAGTCATTAATCTATTTTGCGGAACCGAATCTTCTTGATACGCCGATTATCGGCGGAGAGAATCTCTATTTCGAGACCATTTAGACAAAACCTCTCCCCTGGTCGGGGTAGATGCCCCACCTGAGCGATGATAAAACCGCTGAGGGTCTCATAATTCCCGCGTGGAAATTCAAATCCCAGGAAACGTTTCAGATCATCAAGCCTTACCGTGCCATGCACCACATACCAGCCCTCTTTATCCTGGGGGAAACTAGGGATCTCTTCTCCTAAGATGTCTTGTAAGATATCTTGTAAGGTGACCAGACCAGAGACTACTCCCATTTCATCGATCACGATGGCCATCTGCTCCCGACGTTGACGAAATTCCCGTAGGAGGTCTCGAACTTTCTTGGTCTCCGGGACGATATAAGCCTCTCGGCAGAGTTCTCTAAGTGACTTAGGCACGGAGGGGCTTTGACAAAAACGCATCAAATCTTTGACATGGACGATACCCAAGAGGTGATCAAGGTCTTTTTCGTAAACCGGATAGCGGGTGTGGGGTTTTTGGTTGATGATTTCTACCACCTTTTTAAAAGGCGTGTTTACCTCAAGGGCCACTACTTCTTGGCGTGGGATCATGACCTCGCGCACCGGGACATTGCGGAATTGAACGATATTTACGATCATCTCCCCTTCTTCCGGGGAGAGAAGGCCTTTTTCTTCTCCTTCGTCCACTAATTCGGTAATTTCTTCGGTAAATTCCGCTACTTCTTCCTCTGGAGACTTTTGAAAGATCTCTTTAAGGGCCTTGATCAAGGAGCCTTTTTCTTCCATGAAATGACCTCCGGCCTATTTATCACCTTTGGCTCTCCTATTTTACGAAACAAATCAAGTATTCCCAAAAATTTTGTTTTTTTGTCCTGACAGGATCTATCTTTTCGAAAAGACTTTGCCGTTTCCGAAGAGGAAATGTTCTGGTTTAATGGAAAAGAGGCGAAAATGTATGATTTAGCGATAGAATTGCTGGCCATTGTAATAGCCGTAGGTATATTGTGGCTTTATCTTGAATGGCGCATAAGAAAAAGGCCATGATTGATCTTTCTGTTCGGATCGGGACCCTTTCCCTCAAAAATCCCATCTTTTTGGCCTCTGGCACCTGGGGCTTTGGAGAAAAGTTGAAAGACTATTTGGATCTTTCCTTAATGGGCGCTTTGGTGACCAAAGGGATTTCCCTCAAACCCAGGCCGGGTAATCCTCCCCCTCGTCTGGCGGAGACCCATTGCGGGCTGGTAAACGCCATTGGCCTTGAAAACCCGGGGCTTACAACCTTTAAGTCTGAGATTTTGCCTCAGCTCTTGGAATATCGAGTGCCCATTCTGGTCAATGTGTTCGGTGAATCGATAGACGAATATCTGGCGGTGGTCGAGGGCCTAAAGGAGACCCCGATTCAAGGCTTGGAGCTGAACATTTCCTGTCCAAACGTCAAAAAAGGGGGGCTTCAATTCGGGCAAGATCCCGAGGCCGTCGAAGAATTAGTAACCAAGGTACGCAAGGTCTATGATGGTTTCCTGATGGTTAAGCTTTCTCCGGTGGGGCCAACGCTGGAAGTAGCTCAGGCTGCGGCCAGAGCCGGGGCCGAGGCCCTTACCGTGGCCAATACCTATCCAGCCTTAGTCATTGATCTTGAGCGTCGGAAGCCGGCGGTGGCCGCTGGTTTTGGGGGATTATCTGGCCCGGCGATAAAGCCCCTTACCCTGCGCCTGGTTTATCAAATCTCTCGAGAAGTTTCGCTGCCAGTGATAGGCTGCGGCGGTATTTCTACCGGAAGAGACGTGCTTGAATATCTCTTGGCCGGGGCCTCAGCCGTCCAAGTAGGCACCGCTACCTTGGTAGATCCCTCTTCACCGAAAAGGATTCTCAATGAGCTTGGTCTCCTTTTGGAACGGCTTCGGGTTTCTCGACTTTCTTCTCTAGTCGGTGCTCTAGAGGCGTAAAAGGCGGGCAAGGAGGATGTCGGCGGAGTGCTTCTAGGGTTACATCCGGTCTTAAGACCGGCCTTAGCCCTAAGGCCAATAGGGTGTAGAAGAACCCTCGTTCAGAGACGTCCTTTCGTGGGATAAGCACGGCATCGACTCCGTTTTTGGCCAGCCATTCGGCCACCCGTACCCCTCGTCTCCTCTCTTCTGAGGCATAAGGGTTAGAGAGGAGATCTTCGCTCTTTAAGGTGGGGGTGGGTTTGCAGGTTATCTCAAGAATTAAGAAGGCCGGGGCACATCCGAAGTGGGTAGAGATCTTTTGCCCTTTTTGGTCCACAGGGACGGCCAATTTGTATCTTTCCACATGTGGGGGTTCGACATGGATGATCACCCGGTCAATCTCGGGAAAGAGGTCATAAATTTCTTCTTCAATCAGGGTCACGATCTCATGGGCCTCTTCCAAAGAAGGGACATCTAGGACGATTTCCGCCTCCACAAAGCGAAATCTGCCCGAACGGCGACCGATGAGGTTCTTGATCTCGACCACTTCTGGGAAGGTGCGCATCAGATCGGCGATACGGGTCATGGTTTCTGGCTCAAGGCCAGCATCTAAGAGGACCTTGAGAGATTCGATGGCGATATCAAACCCAATTTTCCCGATCAGCCCAGCGATGAAGACCGCGGCCAAACGATCGGCCAAAGGTAGGTGGAAGGCTCCACCAATGAGTCCGGCGAGGATCACTCCGGTGGCCAATAGTTCCGTGGTCATGTGTTGGGCATCAGCCGCCAAGCTTGGTGAACCAGAGATGCGGGCAAGCTTGAGTTCCCAATGAGAAAAGAGCCAGGTAGCCAAGGCCATCAGAAAGAGCCCTACGGCGGCCAAAGGGACCCTCGAAGGAATGATAATACTTTCCCCTCGAAAGGCCTGGGAGAGTATTTCATAGGCAGCGAGGAAGATGAATCCGGCGGTCACCAAGGCCACCAGGTTTTCAAGTTTATAAAGACCATAAGGGAAGGTCTTGGTCTTTCGGTCAGCAAACTTAAGCCCCACGAAGACCGAAAGAGAACCGACAACATCGGTGAGGGAGTGGATGGCGTCGGCACAAAGGGCCAAACTCCCTGTGTATCGACCGAGTAAGTATTTGCTCCCGGCGAGGAAGAGATTGAAGAGCGCGGCAAATAAGGCTACCCGGGCCAGTAATGAACCTGTTTGACGAGGATCTATGGTTTTTGCCCCCAGCGCATCCTCCACCGCCATCCCATTCGGCCAGGCGGTGGACCCGGATTCATCCTTTTGATTCGGAAACTCCCACATTTCGGGCATGAGAGGACACGCCCCGTACCATAAGGGACGGCCCACTCATGCCCGCAGGAAAAACAACGAAACTTACGTTTGGCTTCGAGCATTAAGATTCGCTCTTTTCTTGGGCCAGGGTCTCCTCGATCTCTTTTAAACGCTGTCGATAGAACTCGGCCTCTTCTTCCAAGAGGGCACGTTCTTCTTCTGGAGAGAGGTTAAGGGCCCACCATCGGCGCCAACCGAATCCGCGACCCCAGCCCCAGCCGCCGAAAAAACGCCAACGCCAACCGCGGCCCCAACCTCTTCCCCAGCCGCGTCCGCGACCCCAGCCCCAGCCGAAACCAAAACCGCGACCGAACCAGGGGCCAAACCTTTCAATCAAGCGACGACCTTCTGGGGTACAACGCCCCAGACCACGACCAGTACGAGGACCTGCACCCCAAGGACCAGTGCCATCCAAGCCAGGCATAGGCTTTACCTCCTTTTGTTTTATTTGTCTACCACAACTTAATATTATTGAGACTAAATGTCAATTACTCCACCTAAAATATCGGTCTCGCCGAAACGATGAAGGATCTCCTTAAAAATCGATATTCACGAGGGTAGATCCGAATATTTTGCAAGTCCTCGGGAGTGAAGTAGTCTTTGGGTCGAGATGAGGGATAAACGGTCTTCGAACGAAATCTCCTGGGAAAAGGTCTTTTCCAAGGCATGTACGGAAAAGGACCTGCGTCACGGTATACGGCGTTATCTCAAGGAACATCTCCGCGGGCTTCCTTCGCATTTTCGCATCGAGGTAAAGGTCTTGACCCTTAGGCCACCATGGGTAGCTATCTTAATCCCGATCCATTCGGAATGGAATCTCATTCGAGCTGCCCAGGTGGATCGCCTGGTGGCTGACCTGGAATCTATGGGGCTCAGGGTGGAGGTCTTTTATGAAGATGACTCCTTAGAAAAGGAGGCCAGAGGTGTCTTTTGAATGGATTACCTTTGATTGCTACGGGACTTTGATTGATTGGGAAGAGGGCATTCTCAAGGCCATGGAGCCCTTTCTCATTCGTGCCGGCCTTTCCTATAATCCCCAAGAAATACTTTCGCTTTATGGAAGGCTGGAGAGCGAGGCCGAAAAGGAATGGCGTCCGTACCGCCAAGTCCTGCAAGAGGTAGGCAAGGCCTTGGCCGAAAATCTAGGTTTTGAGCTCTTGCCCGGAGAAGAAGACTTCTTGGTCAAGAGTTTGCCCTCATGGAGACCGTTCCCCGAGGTCAATTCCGTGCTTCTCTCTTTGAGAGAACAGGGCCTTTCTCTGGCTATTATCTCTAACATTGATCAGGATCTCATTACCTCTACCCTTAAACATTTTACCGTTTCGTTTCAGGCAGTGATCACCGCCGAAGAAGCCCGTTGTTACAAACCCGGCAGAGCCATCTTTGAAATGGCCTTGAGGTACTTAGGGGTATCTAAAGAAAAGATCTTGCACGTAGGGCAGAGCTTATTTCATGACATTGCCCCGGCCAAAAAATTAGGGTTGAGAACGGTTTGGGTACGGCGCCCTGGGCGTGACCCTTTCGGGGCCACTCCACCCGCCGAAGCCCGTCCTGATTGGACTATTTCTGATCTAGAAGGACTTTTAAGTGTGCTACAGAAGGAACTTGGTTAGAGATTCGTCATATTTTTCTTGTTTAGGAAGATTTAGAAGGGACTTTGTTGATTGATTAAAGCAAAAATTGTCTGATCTCTAATGCTTTGATAAAAACTTTTTTTGACATAATTTAAAGCTCTTGCTATAGCACTTCTGATGGTAGAAAAAACAGATTTAGGCTTTCCGGCACCAAAGGCGCTGGCAACAGAGATCCTTGACCAAGCGCTGGAACTTGCCGCGCGTTTAGAGAGTCTCTTTGAAAAACGCGGTGAGCCTTTAGATAGTCAAACCCTGCAGGAAGCCTTGATTCATCTCGCCCAATCCCTCCTAATTGGCCTAACCCAAACCCTTACGCACCATTTTCCCCATGAAGAATTGGAAGACTTTACCAACCAAGTCTTTCTAGAATTAGGTCGCCTTACTCTGATGGAATTTATTCAGCGTGAACCTACCGAGGAAGAGTGGGAATATTTTCTTACTTATTTTCGCAGTCATTTTGAACTTTTACGAGACGAGATAGAAGAAGAGACCTCTTATACTCAAGAAGCGGCTGATCTCTTAGAAGAAACTAAAAAACACCTTGAAAGACTTCTAAACCGCTTCTTCTCGTAAATAAGACAAATCTGCCACCGAGAGAAAAAGCTTAGCGATCTTTTGGAGTAAGGCCAGACGATTTTCTCGCACAACCTGATCTTCGACCATGACAAACACTTCGTCAAAAAAGCGATCAATAGGTTGTTTTAGTCGCAGGAATTCCTTCAGGGCCTCTTGAGATTTCCCAGCTTCGATTAAAGGCATACTCTCTTCCTTGACCGCTAAATAAGTCTGCCACAGGGCCCTTTCTGCTTCTTCGATCAGGAGTCGTTCGTCAAAGGGGAGTTGCTGTCCAAGTTTTTTGACCATGTTCATCACGCGTTTAAAACCGACGGCCAAGGCCGGAAAGTCTGGACTTTCACGGACTGCCTTTAAGGCCTCAAGTCGCCGATAGGTATCGACTAGATCATCAAAGCCCACGGCCATGACCGCTTGCACCAGATCATCGGCAAAGCCGCGACTGGTAAGCTCTCCTTCCAGCCGGCGTCCGATAAAGGTGATGATCTCTGAGGGGAGTTTTTCCCTTTCTTCGGTAAGATGCTCTTCGAGCAGATTTAAGGCCTCGGTCACCAATTCTTTCAGGGAAAGGATAAATCTTTGATTTAAGATGATATTGATCAGGCCATAGGCCGCCCGCCTAAGGCCGTATGGATCTGCTGCCCCAGAGGGTCTTTCTCCAATGCCGAAAAAGGCACAGATGGTGTCTATCTTGTCAGCCAGAGAGACAATGGCCCCGGGAAGGCTCTGAGGCAATTCTCCCCCGGCATGGGTGGGGAGATAGTGCTCATAAATGGCTTGGGCCACCTCTTCCGGTTCACCGGAAAGAAGGGCATACTCCCGGCCCATAATCCCCTGAAGGGAAGGAAACTCCTGGACCAATTCGGTGACCAGATCCGCCTTGGAGAGATAGGCTGCCCGTCGGACGATATCTATCTTTTCCGGGACCAGGTGTTTGGCCAACCAGGAGGAAAGGGCTTCCAGGCGTTTGACCTTGTCATAGAGGCTACCTAGGCGGGCATGATAACCGACATGGACCAATTCTTTGACCCGTTCGGCCAAAGGGGTCTTTTTATCGCGCTCGAAGTAGAACTTGGCATCCTCAAGCCTGGCCCGAAGCACACGTTCATGCCCTACCACAAGGGCCGATGGATCTTCAGGCCGGGTATTGTTCACCGCTACAAATTTGGGCAAGAGATGACCTTCCTCATCGACCAAGGCAAAATAACGCTGGTGTTCGCGCATGGCGGTGATCAAGACCGGGCGCGGAAGGGCCAGAAATTTCTCTTCAAAGGAACCTAAAGTGGCGTAAGGGAATTCGACCAAATTGGCGTTTTCTTCCAAAAGCTCGCGATCTTCCAAGATGCGACCCTTAGCTGAGAGGGCGGCGTCGGTGATCTCGTCCAGGGTGCGGCTCAGTCGCTCTTCAGGATCAACGATCACAAAGGCCTCTCGGAGCTTTTGGACGTAGTCCACCAACCCGGTAACCTCGATGGGGTCAGGGGCCATGAATCGGTGCCCATAGGTAAGGTTGTTGGAAGAGACCCCGGCTATTTCAAAAGAGATAGTCTTTTCGCCATAAATGGCCAATAACCAACGAATGGGCCTGGCAAATTGAATCTTATAGTTCCCCCAACGCATGGATTTCGGAAACGGCAGCTCGGTAATCAACTTCTTCAAAAGATTTGGCAAGAGGTCTTCGGTCTTCTGTCCGGGAATCTTTTTTTCGACGTAGACATACGGGCCTTTTGGTGTTTCTTTAATGTGCAGATCAGCGACCGAAACTCCTTGTTTTTTGGCAAAGCCAAAGGCAGCTTTGGTCGGACTTCCTTCTTGGTCGAAGGCCACCTTTTTAGGTGGCCCCATGATCTCTTCTACGCGGTCTGGCTGGCGTTCGGCAAGCCCTACCACGTAAAGGGTAAGCCTCCTCGGTGTGCCCAGGGTCTTCAGGCCCTCAAATTCAAGGGCCAAGGCCTTGAGTTCTTCTTGGGCCAGGCGTCTTAGTTCTTTCAGCGCCGGACCGATGAACCTAGCCGGTAATTCTTCGGTTCCTATCTCAAAGAGGAGATCTTTAGCCATCGCTAGCTCCCTGTTTTCACCTGGTGAGATTCAAGCCAAATCTGGGCTGATTTCTTGGCCAAGGCCCTTACCCGGGCGATGAAGGCCGTTCGTTCAGCCACCGAAAGGGCCTTTCTGGCGTCTAAGAGATTAAAGATATGCGAGCACTTGATGCAACAATCATAACCAGGTAAGGCTAGGCCCTGATCAAGCAGGCGAAAACCCTCTTTTTCCCATTGATCGAAAAGCTCTCTTAGCATTTTCACATCTGCCGCTTCAAAGTTATAAATGGAGTATTCCACCTCTCCTTGGTGATGGACGTGGCCATAGCGGATATTTTCGTTCCAGGCCAGGTCAAAGACGTTGTCTACTCCTTGGAGATACATAGCGATGCGCTCAAGACCATAGGTCAACTCGACCATGACCGGCTCGCAGTCAAAGCCTCCCACCTGTTGAAAATAGGTAAACTGAGTAATTTCCATGCCATCAAGCCAAACCTCCCAACCCAGGCCCCAGGCCCCAAGGGTGGGAGACTCCCAGTCGTCTTCGACAAACCGGACGTCATGCTGGCGAAGATCAAGTCCAAAGGCCTCAAGGCTCTTGAGATAGAGTTCCTGAATGTTATCCGGCGAGGGTTTGATGACGACCTGGTATTGATAATAATGCTGGAGGCGATTGGGGTTTTCACCGTATCGGCCATCGGTCGGGCGCCGGCAGGGTTGGACATAGGCCGCGGCCCAAGGCTCCGGCCCCAAGGCCCGCAAAAAGGTGGCCGGGTGAAAGGTCCCGGCCCCTACTTCCATATCGTATGGCTGGAGGATGACGCACCCTTGTTTGGCCCAATAACGATTAAGGGTGGCAATGATCTCCTGAAATTGCATATAGCTTTCCTCCCTTAGGCCTTGCCCATAACGGTCTCCTTTGAGGCCCCAAACTTTATCCTGAAAACGGCCATTTTGCATCTTTTACCTTGCAATTTCCCGAATTTTGAAGAGACTCTAAGAAAATCGCGTCAAGGGAGGGAAAGTGGCCCTCAAAAACATAGATCCTGAGACCCTTTATCGTTGGCTAGAAGAGGGGAAGGTGCGTCTGATCGACATTCGAGAGGCCTCGGAGTTTATCAAAGAGCGTATCCCCGGGGCCTGTCTCCATCCGTATACTAGTTTGGCCCCAGGAGAATTTCGAGAAGACGAAAGGCGCATAGGGGTCTTTTACTGCCGTTCTGGGCATCGGACGGCCTTATTGGCCGAGAGGCTTTTGGCCGCGGGCTTTGATGAAGTCTACCACCTTGAGGGAGGGATCTTGGCCTGGAAAAAGGCCGGTTTTCCCCTCCTGATCAACCAAAGACCTATACCAGACCTTACCCGGCAGGTCTTCCTCTTGGCTGGCTTGCTGTTGCTCGGAATATTTTTTCTGGCCTGGCAGGGCCTAACCCAATTTTTGTTTTTGGGAATAGTCGTAGCTATGAGTCTCTTTTTGGCTGGTCTCACCGATCCTTGTCTCTTAAAGGCCCCTCTTTTCCTCCTGCCGTGGAATCGTTCGCCGCGCTATATAAAGAAAGGTTCTTCCGGCCTAAACCTAGTTAAGCAGGATTAAGGATGGAAGTTTTACGGCTAAAGGGAGTCAAGACCCATAACCTCAAAGACCTTACCGTAGAGATTCCCCTTCGAAGATTGGTTTGTCTAACCGGCCCTTCGGGTTCAGGGAAATCGAGCCTGGCCTTTGATACCATCTATCAGGAAGGCCGCCGGCGCTATCTCGAGGCCTTAGGCCTTAGCGAACGAGGGCTACCCCAGATCGAACCTCCGCCTATTGAAGAGGCCGAAGGTCTTCCTCCGACCATTGGTCTTGAACAAAGGGTCCTTCCGCCAAGCCCTCGCTCTACAGTAGGGACTGTTACCGGGCTTCTCGATTTCTTAAGGGTCCTTTTTGTAGAACTCGGTCAGGTAAAATGCCAAGGCTGCGGAAAACCAGTAAGACCTTTGCCTTTTCATGAAATAAAGGACCGCCTTTTGAATTTGCCCTCAGGGACCAAAATCTTGGTTTTGGCCCCTTTAAAAGAGGCCACCTCGGAAGTCTTTCGCTATCTTCAAGGAGAGGGGTTCAGTCGTTTCCTCTTAGATCGGGTCATGGTCGATCTCACCGAGGAAGAATTACCTACCCGGTTTCAAGAGGCCAAAGTGGTCGTTGATAGACTGATTATCAGGCCTGATCTTGGCCCGCGGCTTAATGAGGCCTTGCGCCTGGCTGCCGGGCTTACCAGGGGCATCATCCATGTCCAAATTTTTGGCGGAGAGGGACTTTATTTTACTACCCAATGGCGCTGCCCCTATTGCGGCCAACAATTAGTCGAAGTCCGCAAAGAACTTTTCTCCTTTAACCATCCCTTCGGGGCCTGTCCTCTCTGCCAAGGCCTTGGGGAAAAGGACGGAGACTTGTGTCCGGCTTGCAAAGGGAAAAGACTGCGTGAAGAGAGCCGTTTAGTCACCCTTGGGGGGCTTGATTTTGGCACCTTGGCCCTAAAGCCACTAAAGAATGTGAAACACCACCTTGAAGGCCTTCGTTTTTCTGGCCTTAGGCAGCAGATCTTTGAAGGGCTTTGGGTGGAGATAAAACTTCGACTTGAGGCCCTGGAGACCCTTGGTCTGGGAAGGGTTTTTCTCTTTCAGCCGGTGGGCAAGCTCTCCCTTGGTGAGCGGCAACGTCTGAGGCTGGCTGCTCTTTTTGGGGCAAGGCTTTCTGGTTGTCTTTATATCCTTGATGAACCCGGCCTGGGGCTCTCCTTGGTAGAGAAGGAAAAAGTCCTCTTCCTGATCAGACGACTCTTGGCCCAGGGGAATTCGGTCATCATGGTGGAACATGACCCTTGGTTCATCACTTCTTCTGATTGGGTGTTAGAGCTGGGCCCCGGGGCCGGGGAAAGAGGTGGAGAAATCCTCTTTTCCGGGCCGCCGGAAGACCTTGTTAAGGCCGGGGATCTCCCTACCGGGGCCTTTCTTTCCGGTCAACGGCGCCTTCGCCGGAACCGAAGAAAAGATTTCCGCTGGTTGTCTTTGGCCCTCACCCAAGGAGAGATTCAAATTCCTCAGAAAGGTTTGATCTGTCTTTGTGGTCCCTCTGGAGCAGGGAAGACGCTCCTTTTGCAAGCCATAGAAGAGGCCCTTTTGGCCCAAGGGGTTGGGGTCGAGGTCATCAGACCCGCCGAGGGCAAAGGCCAAAACAGCATCCCCATCAGCTACATCGGGGCTTTTACTCCTTTGCGGGAACTCTTTGCCGAGGTGCCAGAGGCCAGGATGAGGGGATTCCGGCCGGCGCACTTCAGTTTCTTTAGCAAAGAAGGCCGCTGCCCCGGTTGTAAAGGAGAAGGACAGAAGGAGATCAGAGTTCCCCTCATGCCGCCGCTGCGCATCGTCTGTGAAGAATGCGGGGGGAGACGCTATCGACGTGATGTACTAGAAATACGCTATCGAGGCTATAACATAGCCGAGGTCCTTGACCTTACCGTGGATGAAGCCCTGAGGCTTTTCTCCCGTGTCCCTTCTATCAGTGAAAGATTGCGCCTCTTGACCGAAGTAGGTCTAGGTTATCTGCGGCTCGGTCAACCCCTGCCCACCCTCTCCGGAGGTGAGAGACAGCGCCTTCGCCTGGCCCGTACCTTGGCCAAGGGTAAAAGGGGTTTTCTCTTGCTCGATGTGCCGACCATCGGTTTACACCTGATAGACATAGAAAAATTACTCCTCCTCTTTGACCGACTTCTGAGCGAGGGCTACACGGTGATAGTGGCTGACAATCATCCTGCTCTGGTCCTCTTGGCAGATTACCTTTTGGAAATAGAAAAAGGAGAGATAGTATTTTCCGGTAGCCCGGAGGAATGGATGGCCAAAGGAAGAGCCTTGGCCAAGGGGTATGAACGTTATCTGTCTTTAGTGGATCAGGCTTAGAAGGAAGATGCGAATTACCGCCGGGAAGGCCAAAGGTCTAAGGCTCAAGACTCCTGCTTCAAGGGATGTGCGCCCGATGACCGAGAGGGCGCGAAAGGCCCTTTTTGACATCCTTGGCCCCCAGATTGAAGGAAAGCGCATCCTCGATCTCTTTTCCGGCACCGGGGCGGTGGGGATCGAGGCCCTTTCCCGAGGGGCTAGGAAGGTCGTCTTCGTCGATGCTAGCTCCAGGAGTTTGGCCCTTATTCGCGAAAATCTAAGACGCGCCGGTTTTGAATCCCAGGCCAAGGTCTTAAGACGCACCCTCCCACAGGGCTTGAAAAATCTAGCTTCTTTCGGGCCATTTGATCTCATCTTTGTCACCCCTCCCTATGGCCAAGGATTGGCAGCCAAAGTGTTAGAGGCCTTAGAAGGAGATTTATTAGCGCCCGAAGGTTTAGTTATCGTAGAAGAACGGGAGGGAGAGAAGCTTTTTTCCGAGACCTCCCTCTTGACCTTGATTGATCAGCGGCGTTACGGTCAGACCGAGCTCTTTTTTTACCGGAGGAAGTGATGGCCGAGCCTAAAATTGCGGTCTACCCTGGCACCTTTGACCCCATCACCTACGGACATTTGGATCTGATCAAGCGGGCGTTGCGACTCTTTGATCGGCTTATCGTGGCCATTGGTGAAAATCCGGCCAAGAAACCGCTCTTCACTATGAAAGAGCGTAAAGAGATGGTCATCGAATCACTGAAAGAACTAAAAGACGGTGATAGCAATCGGGTGATCGTGGAGAGTTTTTCAGGGCTCTTGGTGGAGTTTGCCGAGGCCCATGGAGCCTGTGCCATCGTTCGGGGGCTCAGGGCCGTCTCGGACTTTGAGTACGAATTTCAGATGGCCTTGATGAATCGTAAACTCAACCGCCGCATTGACACTGTGTTTCTCATGCCTGGGTTTCGGTGGATCTATATCAGTTCGACCATCATCAAAGAAGCGGCCCTTTTCGGCGGAGACATCTCCGGCTTGGTTCCGCCCATTGTCGAACAGAAACTAAAGGAAAAATATGTCCTCCAGTACTAAATTTTTGGTCGCTTTATCCTTCTTTTGGGCCTTCACTGGGATAATTTGGGCGCAATCCCAAGTCCTTCGATATCGGGTTTCTTGGATGGGAATCCCAGCTGGCAAGATCACCATTAAGATAAGCCCTCAAGGAGCAAACACTTACGTACGGGCCGAGGCCCGGACCACAGGGTTGGTGAGATTGATTTTTCCCTTCCAGTCGATTTGGGAGACCTGGATGGGGCCGGATGGTTATCCCCTCAAGACCCATATCTGGCGAAAGAGACGAAATAAAGTGGTCATCAAAAAATTTTTCTTCGATCAGGAAAAAGGCGTGGTAAAACGGGTCCAAAACGGTAAACAAGAGATAGATCAGGTGGGCGGCAGGGTCTATGATGAACTCTCGGCCTTTATCGTTTCCCGAAAGATTCCGTGGAAAAGGCCTGGTGAGATTCGAAAAATGCGTATCTATGCCCACAAACGTGCCAGGGAAGCAACAATGCAATACGTAGCCGACGAAAAGATAAAGACCTGGTGCGGATGGATCACTGCCCGAAAGATAAGAGTGGAGTTTGGCTTTGAGAGTGAATTGGTCAGACGGGCGAAAAAGGCCCTTTTTTGGGTGAAACAAGGAGAGGTCTTTGAAGGCGAGGGAGACTTACCCTTGGGGCACCTAACCGCTATCTTGGCCAATCCGAGGTGTAAGCCATGAGGTTTCCCAGGACATTAGTGGCTGAATTTGCACGTAAATTGGCTGCTCAGGGGCTTATTGTAGGCTCAGAGGGGAATATTTCCCTAAAGGCCAAGGAATATATTTACACCACTCCCACCGGGGTCCTTAAGGCCGAACTCACCCCAAGCCAGGTGGTGGTCATGGACTCAGGGGGGAAGATCGTGGAAGGGGGGCGGCCTTCTTCTGAATGGCCTATGCATGTGGCCATTTATCAAAAGAGGCCGGACGTAAAGGCCGTGGTCCATGCCCACCCTCCGTACACCTTGGCCTTGAGCTTGGCTGGTTTTGATTTCAGTCGGCCCCTCTTGGCCGAAGCAGTTATCTTCCTCAAAGAGATAGCCGTTATTCCCTTTGCCCTGCCCGGGACAGAAGAGGTCCCCAAGGCCATGGAGCCTTATCTCCAAAAGAGTCGGGTGTTTATCCTGGAACGCCACGGAGCGGTGACCTTGGGGAAGGATCTGGCTGAGGCCTTTAACCTAATGCTCATCCTGGAACAGGTCTCGCGGGTGACCTGGCTGGCCCTCTCCCTAAACTCCGAGGCAAAGCCCCTTTCTCCTGAAGAACTCGAGAGGCTTAGGCAGAGCTGATTCAAAGCCCCGGGCAAAGAAAACGGGTCCTTTCGAGCAGGGCAAAGAGGGTTTCGGCCTCTGGGCCAAGGGCCTCCTGGAGCCGAACCAGTTCTTGATGAGGCAAGGCCTCCTGAAGGTCTTCACAGAAATAGTTTCGACAAAGAAGGGGCCTTACCCGGAGCAAACAGCCCTTTTCGGTAAGAAAGAAGCACCAGTGATCTTTGAGTCGTTTTTCCGGGAATTGGACTCCGAGATAGAGGTTTACGACCAAGAGGGCGTCTTCACAGTAAAGCTCCATCCCCAAACCACAACAGACCTTGGTCGTCTGCCCACACTGGGCGCAGATCTTGTCTATCCCGGCCTGGGCAAAGGCCGCCTGGGTGGCCTGGAAATTCTTCTCATATTCAGCCAAGAGGTGGTTAAATTCCTGGTCTTGGGCCAACCTTTCCCGATAGCGCTCAAAAAACTCTTTCACTCTGGCCATTTTCTCCTGAAGAAATTTCTGCGTGGTCATGGTTAGCAAGGGGGTCCTTGGTCTGGGAGGATTTCAAAAAACACGGTGCCGGTGAGGATCTTCGGGAAGAAGAAGGTGGACTTATGAGGCATGACCAGACCGGCGTCGGCTACTTCTTGCAAGGCGGAGACACGGGTGGGGGGTAATAAAAACCCAAACCAGCCTCTAAGTGACTTCTCTAATATTTCTTCCACCCAAGGAGTATAAATAAGCCTTTCGGCCTGTTTTAGAGGTGCCTCTTCTAAGTCAAAGGCCTCTTTCAAGAGACTGGTAAAAAGGGCCACTGGAAGCCTCTTTAAGGGCCCGGCAATCCTTTCCGAAAGATGAGCAAGCACTCTTTCCCTTGGCCTAAAAAGCAAAATTTTGCCCTTTGAGACTAACAAAAATTTACCAGGACAAAGACTTTCGAGTCTTTCAAAGATTTTCTCTTTTTCGTTAAAGGGTTCAAACTCTCCAAAGGCAGAGAGCTTACTTATCAGGGCCTCTTCTTCCAGGTCGAGTTTTAGCAGACGATGGGTTGGGAGGAC
>CAZKEG010000003.1:0-17950 GCA_964551715.1 uncultured Thermodesulfobacteriota bacterium | reverse complement strand
TCAAACTCTCCCTTTTGAATGGCCTCTTGTATGCGTTGTTCGGCCAAACGTTGAAAAATAAGGAGCGACATCTATTCCTTTCTCTCTTCTAGTTTGGCTTCTAATTTGGAGAGCTGGACCTCTACAAAATCTAAGATATTTCCTTGGGGCTTGAGGCCAATGAATTCTCGATAATATTGTACGGCCTTGTCGAGATCACCAGAAAGCTCAGAGACTCGAGCCAGGTCAAGCCAGGCCAAATATTCAAGCCCGATATTAGCCCGTGCTGCCTTTTCGTAATCAGCCCGTGCCTTGGCCCAATCTCTTTTCTCTTCAAATAGATAACCTTCTCCCAGGGTCACAAAAGTCTTCATGTCACCCTTGGCCCTCTTTTTTATAGCCTCGATTTCTGAGAGGGCTTTGTCTATCTCGCCTTTCTGATAATAAGAGTCGAATAGATCCATACGGGCCTGAAGGGCCGCCGAAGTACCTCCATAACGTCTGATGACTTCTTTTAGAAACTTCTCTTGCCCTGACTTCCTGCTCATCTCTGCCCGAGCATAAAGAAGAGAGGCCTTGGTCTCCTGACGTTCTCGTTGATATTGAAACATGGCCCACCCAACCGCCGCCAAAACAATTATCAAGGCCAGAGCGATGAGTTCTCGTAGGTGTTTTTTGGCAGCCTCAACCCATTTTTCATGCAAAACTAAAAGTTCTTCTTCCGGAGCCTCTTTCCCCTTTTTTTTGGGCATTAACCTGCACCTCCGAAGTAATCATTCCATTTGAAAAGAAGGGGAGCAACTCCTTCCTTAAGCACCTTATGGTCTATCAGTTCTCCTATAAAAAGCATGTGATCTCCGGCCTCGTAAGAAGAAACCACTTGACATTCAAAATAGGCTATGGCCTCTTTCAGGACTGGTGAACCCTTCAAGGCGGAAAAATATTCCCACCCGGCAAACTTATCAACTTCCCGCCCACTTTGGAAACCGAAATGTTTGGCTATATCTACTTGGCCTTCTCCTAGAACATTTAGACAAAAAATACCTGATTCTTTGATCAGCTCATAGGTATACCGTTGAGGGGCGATGGAAACCGAAAGGAGCCTGGGCCGAAAGGACACCTGGCTGACCCAAGCTGCGGTCATCCCATTAATCTTTTCTCCAAAGCGCGTGGTGACGACGAATACCCCTTGGGGAATATAGGTGGTGATGATTTCCTGTAGTCCCATAAAGGGCCTCCTCTTCCCGTTTTGGTCAATATTAGCATCTTATCCCAACCCACAAAACCAAAAAGATCACAACTCCCGAGGGGGAAGCCCAGAAAGAGATTCGGCCAGAGAAGCCGCCTTTTCAGGGGGCATGGCCGAAAGGATGCGGGCCACTTGTTCGGTCTTTAGGGCTGAAAGGATCTTGATGGCCATTTCCGGCTCCATGGCTTCTAGGAGCTTGGCTGCTTTGGAGGGTTTCATATTGGCATAGGCCCCGACCAAAAGTTTGAACCGTTCGGTCTTGATCGTACGCAGTTCCTGAAGCTTTTGATCGATTTCGTCCTCCAGGGTGGCTAAGGAAGCCAAGCGTTTGTCTACTTGTTCTTTGAGAAGGGTGAGATTTTGGGACTCTTTTTCCAGTTTGGCCTGCTCTTCTTTCAAGCGTTCTCTCTCGGCCCGCAAGGCGGTAAACAATTCTTTCGGACAGACAGGCTCCCTTTTCTCTTTAGGGGCAGCCCGGGCCAAGGCAGACTCCGGTTCAAAAAATAGAGTTCCAGTATGATAAAAATAGACCAAGGCCCCGGAAAGGATGAGTTTGGCCATTACCAGGATTACCAAAAGGGGCATTAACTTAAAGAGTTTCATCCTTGCCCCTCCTCAAGAGGACTAAATCGTCGGCTTCTTTAAGTTCCTCTCTTTCTAGTTCGCGACGATAGGCTTGCCAGGCCTTTTGATAAAGGGTCTCTGCTGTACGTCGCTTTTGATGGAGTTTCAAGGCCTGTTCACGTAGGTTTTCTACTTCATGACGTTTGTTCTCTAAGATCTTTTCTATCTTGACCTTTTCCCGAAAGACCATCTCTAACCCCCGACTAAAAAATTGGAGTTCTAGGCCGGTTAGGCATCGCTCTTCCAATTCAGAAAACATCTTTTTAGGTCGTTCGGTAATCTCTCTTAAAAGCGCCTCTAATTCCGAAAGGGCTCGACAAGCCCTCTGAAAACGCTCTCTGGCCTCCCGTTCTTTTAGTTCCGAGACCCAAAGCAATGTCTTGATGGCCTTAGAGGGCCTTTTCATGACCGACTACTCGAAATAAGGCCTCAAGGCTTTGTTCAAATTCCGATTTTTCGTCGATTTCCTGTTGAAGGAAGGCCTTGACCTGTTCGATCAACTGCAAAGCTTGATCAATCTCCGGATTACTGCCCTTCACATAGGCCCCGATGTTGATCAAATCTTCGGCCTGACGATAGACCGAAAGAATATGGACAAGCTTGCGCGCCGCGATGATCTGCTCCTTGGAGACAATGTCCTTCATCACCCGACTTACACTGGCCAACACATCTATGGCCGGATAATGCCCTTGATGGGCTAAATCACGCGAAAGGACGATATGACCATCGACGATGGACCGCACGGCATCGGCTACTGGTTCGTTAAAGTCATCTCCCTCGACCAATACGGTGTAAAAGGCCGTGATGCTCCCGGCTCCCTTTTTAGGCCCGGCTCGTTCCAAGAGTTTGGGTAACGAGGCAAAGACAGAAGGGGTATAACCCCTAGCAGTAGGTGGCTCCCCGATGGCCAGTCCTACCTCCCGGCCAGCCATACAAAAACGGGTCAAGGAATCCATCATCAGCAAGACATCCAGCCCTTGGTCGCGAAAATACTCGGCCACGGCCATGGCCAGGTAGGCTCCGCGCATGCGAAGCGGAGGTGGCTGATCAGAAGTAGCCACCACCACTACCGAGCGCTTAAGCCCCTCTTCTCCGAGGTTTTGTTCCAAAAACTCGAGTACTTCTCGGCCTCGTTCTCCGATGAGGGCAATGACGTTGACGTCGGCCTTGGTGTAGCGGGCCATCATCCCCAAGAGGGTGCTTTTTCCCACTCCGGAGCCGGCCATAATAGCCACCCTTTGACCCTTTCCCGGAGTGAGGAGGGCGTTGATGGCCCTTACCCCCACGTCAAGGGGTTCGGTAATGCGGGCCCGTTCAAAGGGCTTTAATGGTTCGGCGTAGAGGGGATAACAGGTATCAAGAGAAGGCAAGGGTTTCCCATCCAAGGAATTACCCAGAGCATCAATCACCCGACCGAGCAAGGCCCTCCCCACCTTGACCCCTGGGTCCATCTTAAGGAAAACCTTACTTCCAGGCTCGATTCCACGCGGATCTCCCAAGGGGATCAAGAGCACGCGTTCTTCTCGGAACCCGACTACCTCCGCCAAAATACTCCTCCCTGAAGGAAGCACGATCTCACAAAGCCCCCCGACGCTAACACTCGGCCCTTCGGCCTCTACGACCAGGCCCACTACCCGGCGGACCAGGCCGCAGACCGTAACTGGTTCGATTTTTCTTATGGCGTTGATAAAACGGCTAAAATCCGGAACCTGCATCAAATTTCAAGTTTTTGCAAAATTTCTCGCCATTTACGCTCATAAGTAGCGTCAATCAGGCCGAAATCCGTCTCTAAGAGACAGCCCCCGCGGGAAAGACTCTCATCCGGGACCAATTCAAAATCCTTAAGTCGAGAAAACTCCTTGGCCAATTCCTGGACAATATCTTCCATGTACTCAATATCTTCCGGGTGTAGGTGTAGACGGACCCGGGACTGTTCCACCACATACTGTAGGGCCTCTTGAAGGCAATCCTTCAAGACTTCCGGGCCAAGACTTATTTCCCGATGGATGACCTTTTCAGCCATCATCTTCACCAAGGAGAGCAGGGGTTTTTCGAGATTCAGTACGTGGCGTTCAATCTCAGCCTCAAGGCTGCGCAAGAGCTCTTTTAATTTGGCGGCCATGGATTCATATTGCTGGCGACCAAGTTCCATGCCGTCTTTCTGTCCTTGGGCAAAGCCCTTTTCATAGGCCTCCTGTTCGAGGAGGGCCAGTCGTTCAGCCACTTCCGGAATAGATAAGGGATCGATCTCTTTTTCTTCCGGTTCTTGCGGAGGATCTTGGTCCGCCGATTCGGTCTCATCGAGCCTTTCCTGTGGTTCCTCAGGAAGCTCAGGTCCTTCAGGCTCCTCTGGCCAGACTTTTTGAGGCAAAAAGGTCTGAAGCGGGCTAAAGAGTTCTTCCTCTGCATCCTTGGCCCGCGAAATATCAAAGGAAAGAACTTTTATTTTCCCCCCTTTGATGATCTTAGACAAATTCGTCCTCCCCGACCGAAAGGACGATCTTGCCTTCCTGTTCGAGACGCTTGGCCACCTTGATGATGTTCTGCTGAGCCGCTTCAACGTCAGCCACTCGCACTGGTCCCATGATCTCAAGATCTTCCTTGAGGAGCTGGGCAGCCCGTTCACTCATATTGCTAAAGAATTTCTCACGTAGCTCTTCAGAGGCAGTCTTAAGGGCCAACTTGAGGTCTTCGGTAGAGATCTCTTTGAGGATGGCCTGAATGGCGTTGTCATCCACCTTGAGCAGGTCTTCAAAGGTAAAGAGATACTTCCGGACTTCTTCGGCCAAGGAGGGATTCTCTTCCTCCACTTGGGAGAGGATTTCTTCCTCGAGATCCCGTCCCACGTGGGAGAGGATCTCCGCTGCCCGCTCTACACCACCCAGTTTGCGACTAAAAGTTCCACCCACGGCCTGTAATTCCTCCTCTAAAGCGGTACTGATTTCTTGGATGATCTCCGGATCGACCTTATCCAACTCAGCGATCCTGAAGATCACTTCAGAACGCAATTTTTCCGGGAGGACCGAGAGGACCTGCCCGGCCTTATCTGGATCTAGGTGGACCAAGATGATGGCAATGGTTTGGGGATGTTCGTTTCGTAAGAAATTGGCAATGGTTCTGGGATCAAGGCGTCTCAATTTTTCAAAGACCTTTGGTCCTAGTTCCTGACGGATCTCTTCATAAATCTCCTTACCCCTTTCACCATAGGCCTTGATCAGACTTTCTTGGAGAAATTCATCCGGCGAGACGGTGAGATCAGCCAAGAGTTCTTTGCTTTCGATATTGGCCTCTTCAAGCACCCTTCTCACCGCTTCTGAAGGAATATAGTCGATCCGGGCCATCTCCACGCCGATGCGCTTAATTTCTTCTTCGGAAAGATATTTGTAGACCTCTGCGGTAAACTCTTCCCCCATGGTCAGGAGGAAGACGGCTGCCTTTTGCGGACCGGAGAGCTTATTCGGATCGATCTTGTACGCTGGCACTTTGTTCGGCCTCCTTTATGGCCTTCTTTCGTTCTTCTTCACTCTCCTCAGCTAACCATTTCTTCACCAAGACTGCTGCCCGCTCAGGACGGTTCTGGATGATACCCAGGGCAATTTCTTGGGGTAGGGGTTGCGGTTCCTCGGTCTCCAGGGCTTCCACTTCCTCTCCAGAAGGAAGGGCCTCTTCAGCCGCCTCTTCTGGTGGAGCTATCTTCTTGAGGAAGGTCTTCAATACCGGACGCACGACCATGAGGAAGAAGAGAAGGATAACCAGGAATTCCAGGACCGGTCGGGCAAATCGGCTGACATAATTAAGCCACCGCTCGGTAGCCGAGACCTTAGGCAAGCCCTCAAAAGGAAGACTCACCACCTCAATTTGATCACCTCGGTCGGGATTATACCCGATGGCCCCTTTGACCAGCCGTTCGACCAAGGCTATTTTGTCCTGCGAGGCCTGAGCCTCACCCTTTTCTCCCTGAGGGGCTAAAATGGCTGAATCAACCAATACAGCCACGGAGATGCGTTTGACCTCTCCGGGCTCGAATTCTTTTCGTCTGGAGACCCGACTGACTTCGTAGTTTCGGGTGACGCTTCGGCGAAATTCTTTCTGTGACTGACTTACCTGTTTGGTATTTCCCTCTACTTTATTGGCCAAGGCCCCTTTGACCCCTGGCACCCCTCCGGCGGAACTACCTTCTTTTTGTTCCTCCTCAGTAAGTTCACTCCTGATGGCCGTACTTTCTGGGTCGTAGAGTTCCTCGGTCACCGCCTCTCTGGTAAAATCGACCTCAACCGAGACCTGGGCCACGGCATGTCCGGGGCCAAGGGCTTGGGCCAAAAGGCCTTCGATCTTTTCTTTATAAGTCTCTTCCAAGTGTCGCCGATAGGCCAGTTGTTCGTTGTTTAACTTTTCTTCTGGGGAAGGTTCTCGGTAAAGGACCCGGCCCGTGGTATCGACCACGGTGACGTTTTCCGGGGAGAGACCGGTCACCGCACTGGCTACCAGATTGACGATACCTTGCACTTCACGTTGAGATAGCCTGGTTCCGGGTCTTAATTTCAGAAAAACCGAGGCCTTAGATGGTTTTTCTTCGGAGATAAAAAGGCTCTCTTTGGGCAAGGCCAGATGGACACGGGCTGATTCTACGCTCTCTAGGCTGGAGATAGTACGCGAAAGCTCTCCTTCCAAGGCCCGTTGATAATTGACCTTCTGGAGAAAATCCGTGGCCCCAAGTTGGTTGCGATCAAAGATTTCAAAGCCTTCTACTTGCGGACCGATAATTCCCTTGCTGGCCAAGGTCATGCGCACTTCCGGGACCTGATCCTTGGGAATGCGAATGGTCCCATTGGCCTCAAGTTTATAAGGGATCTTTTCCTGCTTGAGAAATTCGACTACCTGGGCGGCGTTTTCTTCAGGCAACCCGCGATAAAGGAGCCCCCATCCCGTTAGATTGGTGTAATAGACCAAGCCAATCAGCCCACCAAGGACCATCAGGATGATGCCTGCCGCCGCGATCTTCTGCTCGCGGTTCAATCCCTGCCAGAGCTCCCTGAGTTGAGTCACGATTTCTTGAGGGGCAGGCATTTTCAAGATCTAACTCCTCCTCTTTCATCGGCTAGAGCTGCATTCTCATGATCTCCTGGTAGGCCTCAAGGATCTTGTTCCGTACCTGGAGGAGGAGCTTGAAGGACAACTCGGCCTTGGCCGTAATCAAGGAGAGGCTTACTAGATCGGTGTTTTTACCAGTGGCCAAATCGACCAATTGGGCCTTTCTGGCCTTTTGGATGGCATCAACCTCTTCTATCTCTCGGCGTAAAAGTTCTGAAAATCTCTTCGGGGCCTTAGACGAGGACTTGGTTTGTATTTCAAGTCTTGGCGTAAAGGGATCAAAAGGTTTTACCTTCATCGGCTACCTCCTATCGTAGAAGATCCAAGGTCTTTAAGGCCAAATTTTTGGTGATGGTAACCACCGAGAGATTGGCCTCATAAGCCCGTGAGGCCTCAAGGAGGTCGACCATCTCGGTTATCACGTCTACATTGGGATAGCGAACGATCCCATTCTCGTCGGCGTCTGGATGGGAGGGATCGTAGACTTCTCTAAACGGACTTTGATCATCGACGATGGCGACCACCTTGGCCTCGGAAAGCTTGCCGGCCAAGGCCTGATCTAGCTTGCTCAAAAATTTTTCAGGTAGAGGGGCGGCGGCCACAATGATATTCTTGGCTCGATAAGGTCCACCCTCTAAGGTGCGGGTCACGTTGGCATTGGCCAGGTTCATGGCCGAGATGTTTAAACGTACCCTTTGGGTATTGAGTCCGCTGGCAGCCAGTTTCAAAGCCGTCAAGATCTTCATTAACGTTTACCTCCTTCGGTGATGGCTTCTTTTAGGAGCTCAAGCTGTTTGATCAAGGCCTGTATCGTAGCCTGATAAAGGATGGTGTTTTCGGTGAGCTTGGCCATCTCTTCCTCAAGAGAGACGTTGTTAGGCGTCCCTTCATCCGGAGGGGTCCAATCCTCTTCGGTGGTCACTGGGGGTTCCATAATCGAAGGTTTGATATGTCTAGGATTAGTGGTGAGGAGACGAGGTTCACCGCGAAGATAGGCCTTCATTATTTTCTCAAAGGGGAGGTCTTTTCGATGATAACCGGGGGTATCAACGTTGGCGATATTGGCGGCGATGACGTCATGTCTGGCCAACCGGAGTTTCAGGGACTCGGAGACGATCTTCCACGTCCGTCCGAAGAGTTTAAAACCCATGGGCTCCTCCTACAGGATGCCGGCTTCTCGATAGGCCTGAAGCTTATTTCTTAAGGTACGCACACTGATACCCAAGATTTCCGCCGCCCTGGTCCGGTTGCCACGGGCCACCCTCAAGGCCTTTAAGATCATCTCGCGTTCTACTTCCTTAAGAGGCCTTAGGCTTAGGTCGCCACTTTCTTTTTGGGGCCTTAAATCCGAAGGAAAAAGATCTTTTAGAGTGAGTCGCGGGCCGCGGGCCAAAAGGACCGCCCGTTCGATCACATTGCGCAGCTCACGCACGTTGCCCGGCCAGTGATATTCCTCAAGGGCCTCGAGTACTCCCTCTTCAAAGTCCTTTACCGGACGTCGATAACGGGTAGCGAATTCTCGGCGAAAATGTTCGGCCAGAAGCCGAATATCTCCCTTCCTTTGGCGAAGGGGTGGTAAGTGAACCGGAATAACGTTTAACCGAAAATAGAGGTCCTCTCGAAACCGACCGGCTTCAACCTCTTTGGCCACGTTTCGATTGGTAGTGGCCATAACCCGGACATCTACCTTTACCGGATAGGCCCCGCCCAAGCGATCTACTTCTCCTTCCTGTAAGACGCGCAGGAATTTGGCTTGCAGGGGAAAAGGCATCTCGGTTACCTCATCGAGGAGGATGGTGCCGCCGTTGGCCAACTCAAACTTTCCCGGTTTTCGGGTAAAGGCCCCGGTGAAGGCCCCTTTCTCATGGCCGAAAAGCTCACTCTCCAGGAGATGTTCCGGCAGGGCGGCGCAGTTGACCACGATAAAAGGCCCTTTGGCCCGATCACTTTGGCGGTGGATCCACCGAGCCAGGACTTCTTTGCCGGTGCCGGATTCACCGGTGATGAGGATGGTGGCCTGACTGCGGGCCACCACCCGCAGCCGTTCCAGCAAGGCCTTTAGCCCAGGATCTCTGGTGAGGAATCCTCCTTCGGCTTCGGGGAGATCTTCTTTGCTGGCAGCGGAGATCAGTTCGCAAAGGACTTCAGGGGAGGTGCGGTGCAAGCGATAATCGTAAGCCCCGAGTCTAATGGCTGAGACAGCCTCTTCCACTCGTGGCTCAGCCGAAAGCAAGATCACCGGTACCAAAGGATTTTGGGTCTGGATGTCTTCTAAAAATTGCAAACGCCCCAGAGTTTTATTCTCTAAATCAGCCACTACACAGGAAACTTCGCTATTTTTTAGAAATTCCAGGGCTTCTTGGCCGTTTTGGACCATCTTGATAGAGAGTCCTTGCTCCTGAAGTCTTAGGGCCAACTCTTTTAATGAACCTGGATTTCCGTCTACCAAGAGCACCGTCCCACCCATCAGTAGATTTCACTCCTTGCCTGATCGATGAGGGAGGAAGCCTTCACCAGACTCGTCGCCAAGGTGGCATAAAGTGACTTTTTCCCTGCCAAGCGTTCCCATATCTTTTGGGCCTTATTAGCCTCTCCTAATTTTTCATAGGTAAGGCCTTGCAACCACCAAGCTTCATCATCATCCGGGGCCTTTTTCACCAGGAAATCGGTGACTTTCAGAGCGAAAGAGAGGCGTTCTTCTTTGATGGCCAAAAGGGCTATACGCTTGGTGAGTAATAGATTTGGTTTCTTTTCCTTTTCTAAAAGATCAAAGGCCTCTTCGATCTCTCCCACCCGGACCAAGGCTTCTAAATAAAGCTCTTTAGCTCGGTTCTTTAGTCCCTTATCAGCGGTTTTTTCCAGAGATTCCTTGAGCGGGGCCAAGGCCTTGGCCCATTGTCCCGTCTCGTAAAGAAATCGACCGAAGAGAAATCGGGAGTAGGGTGTCTGGGTAGCATCCGGATATTTTCGGATAAGCTCTTGGAAAAGAGATTGGGCCAAGGTCAGATCTTCTTTTTTCCCTCGCTCAAGGAGAAGATCTATCAAATCCAAGAGGAGATCGGGTTGCCAGACCGGCGGAACCGAGAAAGTCTTGGCCTCGATCAGGCTTAAGAGGGCTTCGCCTTGGAGATTAAGGGCCTTATAGGCCTGGGCCAGCCAGTAAAAATGAAGACCACAACCAGCCTCTCTAAAGGCCTTTTGGTGCGAGAGGTGGAAAGAAATGAGCTCAAAATAGGCCCTTTCTCCCAAAAATTTTTGATCCATTAGGGAAGAAGCCCGACAAAGGACCTGATAAACCTCGGAAAGATAAGGGGAGTGGGGATAGTGCCTCAAGAAGTCCCAAATAGAAGCCAGGGCCTCTTCCGGCTGACGATTTTTAAAGAGGAGTTTGATTTCCAGGGCATGGGCTTCCTCGGTGATAGGGGCTTGAGGGAATTTTTTCTTTAGCCGTTGGCAAATGGCCAAAAGCAGACGCCGTGTGATGGGCAGTTTGTGACCGATTTTTTCTTCAAAGAGATAGCGCATATAATAAAGGCGAAATTTGGCAAACGAAGCCTCTTTGCTATAGGGCCAGGAGGTGAGAATGAGTTCGTAGAGACGACGGGCCTCGCGATAACGGGCCTTTTTAAAATAGGCCTCGGCCAGTCGAAAGAGTAAGTCTGGGATTTCCTTCTCCTGTCCGGAATAATTCAAATACTCAAAAATTTCCTTCTCAGCCTGGGAGAGTTCGTGTTTTTTTAGGTGATAAAGGGCTAAGGCCCTAATAATTTCCGGGGCATACCTGCGGGCCTCGGGGTTTTCCTGGGCAAAGGAATAGACCTTCTCCAAGGGTTCGCCGGCCTTGATTAGCAGACAAATGGCCTCGGTTCTCTCTTTAAGACCACAAGATGATTTAAGAATCTTTTGTCCTAATTGGAGGGTCTTGGCATAGAGCTTACGGGCCAGGAAGATACGCGCTGCCACCAGGTTAGCTCGACAAAGGGTCTGATCTTCAGGGAACCTTTTTTGGATAAGGTTGACATAGGTCAAGGCCTCGTCATAAAGACCTTTGGCCTCATAACTCTCGGCCAAGATAAGTAGGGCTTGAGGGGTAAGGTCCTCTATGTTTAACGGCTTTAAGGCCTCGATGGCCTTTTGATATTTTTTTGCCTCGTAAAAGATTTGCGCGGCAAGCAAACGGGCCTTAATAATGACCTTTTGATCTTTGGGGAATCGTTTGGGGATTTCTTCTAAGACAGCTAAGGCCTTCTGAGCATCACCTTGGTGATAGAGTTCCTCGGCCTGCTTATACCACCAAAGCCCGCCTTCTTCCGAGGCCATGGCCGGTGTCATGGTGAGAAAGATGAGTAGGAGCACCAACATCATTGCCCTTTAAAAGCAAAGGACATGCCCAAAAAGAAGGTTCAAGACCTCAGTAGCAAGGGTTTTAGAAGGAAATTTTTGACCGGAGGACTTCAGATAAGTGTCGAAGTTTTGACACTAAGACCTTCGTGGAGCCATGATCTTTTGCTTTTTCATCTTCTCGATCAGGGTAGTCCGATTGATGTTTAAGAGCTTGGCTGCACGGTTCTTGATCCAACCGGTCTTGTCCAAGGCCTTTAAGATGAGTCTCTTTTCAAATTCGCTCACTAAAGCCGGGAGATTGATTCCTTCCTCCGGGATTTCAAGGTCATAAAATCCGTCGAATCTCATCTTATCGATCTTGCCGCGGATATATTCAGGGACATCCTCTACTGTCAGTTGCTCTCCAGTGGCCAAGATGACCATGCGTTCGATAACATTTTCCAGTTCTCGGACATTTCCTGGCCAATCGTATTTCGTTAAGAGTTCTAAGGCCTCATCGGTAATACTGCCTATTTCTCGCCTCTTCTGCCGTGAAAATCTCTCCAAGAAGTGCTCAATCAAGAGGGGAATATCTTCTTTACGTTCTCTTAGGGGCGGCAGGACGATGGGAATGACATTCAGCCGATAATAAAGGTCTTCTCGGAAACGTCCTTCTCGGACCTCTTTTTCCAGATCTCGATTAGTAGCGGCGATGACCCGAATATCGACCTTGATCGAACGCGTCCCACCTACTCGCTCAAAAGAATGTTCCTGGAGGACGCGCAGGAGCTTTACTTGGAGCTTAGGGCTCATTTCTGAAATCTCATCGAGGAAGATGGTTCCCCCGTGGGCCAGCTCAAAACGCCCGAGTCTTGTCTTGATGGCCCCGGTGAAGGCCCCTTTCTCGTGGCCGAAGAGCTCGCTCTCTAACAACTCTTCCGGAATGGCCCCGCAATTTACCGGGATAAAAGGTCCTTGGCACCGAGAACTGGCTTGATGGATGGCCCGAGCCACTAATTCCTTTCCGGTGCCGGACTCACCTAGGATGAGGACAGTGCTATCTGTGTCGGCTACCTTTTCGATCAAAGAGAAGACCCGGCGCATGGCCTCACTCTTGCCCACGATCTCTCCGTAGCCCCATTCTTGCCAAAGCTTTCGACGGAGATACTCGTTTTCACGCCTAAGGCGTCTGGTCTCCAGGGCCTTTTCTAAGACCAATAGGATTTCATCTCGGCGCACGGGTTTGGTCAGATAGTCATAGGCCCCCTTTTTAATGGCCTCTACCGCCCCTTTGATACTCCCGTGCCCGGTAAGGATGATGCAGATGGTCTCCGGGGTGTGTTCGACGATGTAATCCAAGACCTCGATCCCGCTCACCTTAGGCATGGCCAGGTCGGTAATGACGACGTCGTAGAAATTTTCCTCCAGTTGTCCAATGCCCGCCTCTCCATCATAGACCGTTTCTACGTGATAGCCTTCTTGTTGAAGGAGATCTTGAAGGATTTCGGCCTCTGTCGGATTGTCTTCGATGATCAAGATGGACTCGCTAGCCATCCATTCCTCGAAAATTGCTTGCATATTTTGGAGCAAAAAATAACTTTACCTTGGGTCGGGTGTCAAACCCTTTCTGTCATAAAATTGACACTGAAGGAGGAAAAATTTGCCTACCCCTCCCCATCCCATCTTGTACCGAGACCTAGTTAGGGCGGCCCTTAAAGAAGACCTAGGCCATGGAGACGTAACCACCAATGCCTTGGTCTCTGAAGATCTCCGCGGCCGAGGGGTGATCAAGGCCAAGCAGGAACTTGTCCTCTGCGGTCTTGAAGTGGCCCGTTTGGTCTTTCAGGAACTCGATCCCGCTCTTGAGTTCGAGCCCCTGAAAAGGGACGGAGACTGGCTTAAGCCAGGGGAATTTGCCGCCCGTCTCTCCGGCCGGGTGAGTTCAATCCTCAAAGGAGAACGCGTAGCCCTCAATTTTCTTCAGCACCTCTCCGGTGTCGCTACTTACACACGCCGATTTGTAGAATTGGTCTCCGATCTGCCGGTCAAGGTCATCGACACCAGAAAGACCCTACCAGGTTTTCGTGTCCTTGAAAAATACGCTGTCCTAGTGGGCGGGGGAGCTAACCATCGTTTCGGGCTCTCAGACGGTGTGCTTATCAAAGACAATCACATCAAGGCCTGCGGTTCGGTGAAAGAGGCCCTGAGACGGGCCAAGGAGAGAGTTCCCCATGTCTATCGCATCCAGATCGAGGTAAAGAGCCTGGAAGAACTCGAAGAGGCCCTCTCTGCCGGAGCAGAGGCCATCCTGCTTGATAATATGGACCCGGCTACCCTAAAAGAAGCCGTGGCTTTGGCTCGAACAAAAAAGAAAGATATTGTCCTTGAGGCTTCAGGGGGAGTGAGTCTTGAAAATGTACGCGCGGTGGCAGAAAGCGGGGTAGATCTTATCTCCATTGGTCGGCTTACCCATTCTGCCCCAGCGGTAGATCTGAGCCTCAAGGTAATAGAGATCTTTTCTTGAAGATCAGGGGCCCCTTGGTATGATGCCTTACCAGGGTTTTAAAGCTTGAACTACATTATAGGAGTTCCAATTGTTCGGATGAAAACAAGGGAGGTCATCCATGGGACTTGATGAAGTGAAGATCAGCCGGGCTATTATTGATCGGTTTTTTCACAAGCTTACAAATTATTTGGAAATGGATGTAGCCGTGGTAGGGGCCGGGCCTTCGGGGCTTATGGCCGCCTATAAGTTGGCCAGCCAGGGTTTTAAGGTAGCGGTCTACGAACGACGAATGAGCATCGGCGGCGGTATATGGGGCGGAGGGATGATGTTTAATGAAATTGTCGTCCAAGAGGAAGGAGCCAGGCTCTTACGAGAAATCGGCGTTCAAGTAGTACCTTGGAACGACGAGGGATATTATACCGCCGATGCGGTGGAGGTAGCCTGTCTCCTAGCGGCCAAGTGTACCCAAGCCGGGGCCAAAATATTCAATCTGATCATGGTCGAAGACGTTATGGTCCGGGATGAACGGGTGGTAGGGTTGGTCCTCAATTGGACAGCGGCGGAGATGAGTGGGCTTCACGTAGATCCTTTGGCCGTACGCACCAAATACGTGGTTGAGGCCACAGGGCATGAGACCGCCGTGCTGCAGGTGATGCAACGAAAGCTCGGGGCCAAGCTTAAGACCGACACCGGAACAATCATGGGTGAGAAATCTATGTGGGCCGAGGTGGCCGAAAGCCTTACAGTAAGCTACACTCGCGAGGTTTATCCTGGGGTCTTTGTCGCTGGGATGGCGGCCAACGCCACCTTCGGGGCCTATCGTATGGGACCTATCTTCGGGGGAATGCTCCTTTCTGGAGAAAAGGTGGCCAGCCTTATTGCCGAACGTCTGCGTTCCGAGGGCTAGCTTGAAAGGCGGTATGAACCGCATTTTTGGGGCTAAAAAAGACCCTTTAGAGAAAATGGCCATAAGAAAGGGGCATTTGTAGTTAATAGGCTCTTATTGCTCATAAGTTTTGACAGTGCTGTTTGGCAAAAATTTCTTCCTTAGGCTAAGTTATAGCGGCACCATTTTTGTGGCTTTAGCCAGGAAAAAACTTTAAAAAGTCCAGGAGGTAGAAAAATGGCGGTTATTGTAGTAGGACACAAAAATCCGGACACTGATTCCATTTGTGCGGCTATCACTTTGGCCTATCTTAAGAGCAAGATGGGAGTAGAATGTAAGCCGGTAGCCCAGGGGGAACTGAATCCAGAAAGCAAATTCGTCTTGGAAAAGTTCGGTTTTGAGGCCCCGGAGATCGTCACCGACGCCACTGGTCAAAAGATCTATTTGGTAGACCATAGTGATCGTTCCCAGAGCCTTGATAATTTGGACAAAGGCGAGATCCTGGGTATCGTTGATCATCACAAACTAGGCGATGTGACTACTCCGAACCCGATTGAGATTTGGGTCTGGCCTGTAGGTTGCACCTGCACCGTATTAAAGGGCATGTTTGACTTTTATGGTATAGAGATTCCGAAGAACATCGCCGGTATTATGACCTGCGCCATTTTGAGCGATACGGTCATCTTTAAGTCCGCTACCTGTACTGATCAGGATAAGAAGGCGGCCGAGGAGCTGGCCAAGATCGCGGGCATCGACGATCTTAAGGCCCTAGGGCTTGAGATGTTCAAGGTGAAGTCCGCCATCGAGGGTACTCCGATCCGTGATCTCGTCTATCGTGACTACAAAGACTTTAACATGAGCGGCAACAAGGTCGGTATCGGCCAGCTTGAGGTTGTTGATCTCTCCTTGCTTGATCCGGTAAAAGATGCCCTTTACGAAGAGCTTCAGAAGATCAAGGACGAAGGCGGTTATCATAGCATCTTCTTCATGCTCACCGACATCATGAAAGAGGGGACCGAACTTCTTATTGTCTCTGATGATCCCAGTGTGGTGGAGAAGGCCTGGGGCGTGAAGCCTGAGGGTCGCGCTGTCTGGCTTGAGGGCGTCATGAGCCGTAAGAAACAAGTTGTGCCCAACTTGGAGAAGGCCTTCGCTGGTTAATTAGAATTTAATATCGTTGAGGGTTAAATAAAGAGCCCTGCCTATGGCAGGGCTCTTTATTTTTGATCAAGAATTTCCGAATTAAAACGTCCGACGTCCGGTTTCTTTATAATCAGGGGCCCAACTGTCATCTGAACCGTGGAAATGACAGTTACTACACGGAATAGGGGCCGGGCCACCACCGCCACCTCTCCTCATACCGCTTCCTCCTCCAGACCGATTGCCATGGCACCAACCACATTGTCTCTTGGCATAAGGAGCATCTGGACTTAGATGGTGGATGTATTCATTATCATCGTTGTGACAGCGGGCGCAGAGATATTTCCAATCCGTAGTGGTGAATTCCGAGATATTACCGGCCAAAAGATCACCGTTCACCTCTTCTCGGATCAAAAAGGCATTGCCTGCACCATGGGGTTCATGACAATCAAGACAAGAGACTACATATCCAGGGCCGTTGGTAAACGGGGCCTCGGTATCAAGACCACCATCGGCCATTCCTTTTCCGTGTTTCTCATGTTCCCAATCGATGGGTTTTAGATTTCGGCCAAGGGTCGTACTGTAAATAGTAGTCTGTGGATTGTGACAATCCGTACAAAAAGTAACGTAGTCTGCCATTTTAGAACCGTCTCCGCTCTCTGTTCCGGGTTCATAGAGGCCATCGGCCCTTTTGGGCGCCTGATACTTAAGCCCGTCTGAGCTTACGTAAGCAGCCATAGTCTCACTTTCTTCATCTCCCCAGACATTATTCTTCTCAGATGGGAGGGGACGAGTAACTGGATTACCTAAAGGCTCTAGGGTCAGACGTTTGGCTACGTGGGGGTTATGACAACCGGTACAAGGGTTAGAGGCTGACTTAAAACGTTCTGGCCATTTATCGGTAATAAGTGTCAAGATGTCCACCAGGTTGTGGGAGGAACCCGTGGTCTGAAACATTTCGGCGATGGTCACCGGACCTACTTCAAGGCCACTGGCCCGGGTGGCGTAAGTCGGGTTTTCAAGGCTACCTACCTGCAAAGAATTAGGGCCGTGACAGTAATAACAGAAATTTTCACTCTGACTGGAAAAGTTTTCCGCAAATAGGAGAAAGCCATGGGGACCATCTTGGGGTGCGGGTTCTACTCCATTGATACTGGCGTGCATTTCATGACAATGGGCACAGTTTCCACGGGAATATTCGGAGAGCCCCGGCCTCTTTGTGCCATAATCGGAGTTAGCATGGGCAGAAAAAAGATAAAGGGCCCCTTTTTCTGTATGACAAGTATTACACCCGCCTTTTTCGGGATCTACCGGACGATGTTGATAATCCCAACGAAGGATCTTGTCATAGGGAGAGGCATGGGCCCTGTGGCAGGAAAGGCAGATGACCACATCCTGCCCAGGTACCACCGTGGCGGGATCAAAGTTATAGAGATCAGACCTCCCAACCGGGGCAATCAATTGATACGAACGATAGTTTTTGTATTCTCCTCGATCGGGAATAACGATATCAGTAGGATGTCTTAGCCATGGAGAATGCCCTTGGCCGATGCCTATACCATCGCCACCCGGGAGGGCTCCTTGATCATGAAAACTCGGATGACACCGGGCACAGAGACTACTGATGGTCTCCTCGGTGACCTGCCAATCTCCAAGTCCAAAGTAGGTATTATGGCTGGTGGTTGAAAGGTCATGTTCCCAATCCCAATCCTCAATGCCTTTGATTCCTAAGAGGAAACGATAACTGGTGCCTACGGTGAGCCCTAGGGCTTCGACGTCCAAGGTCTCTGGTTTGAGACAGGAATCATCTTCATGGTGGGCCCCGTAAATGGCCTCCCAGGTGCTCACGATACCATCGCCGTCAAGGTCTCGAGAAGGGTCTGATGAACCGTGACAACCAAAGGTTCCCCCACAAGAAACCTGCTGGGTCATCGTCCCACCAGGGGCTTGGGTAAGAATGGTGTCTGGTCCAACAATACCGACCACATTATGACCTTTGGCCTCCCCCTGAGTCACCCAATAGAAATTACCGCCAGCAAGAGATATTTCAGGGGGCTGTTGATTGAAAACGATGGGGAAGATTTCGTCTTTTAGAGTTTCGGTCCCTTCACTTTGGTGACAGAGAAAACATAGACTCGTATCATCGGCAAGC
>CAZKEG010000002.1:0-21872 GCA_964551715.1 uncultured Thermodesulfobacteriota bacterium | reverse complement strand
AAGATGACAAGTTAGGAAAATATATCGAAGCCATAGAAAAATCCGCCACTAGGGCCTCTGGTTTGGTCAAAAATCTCCTAGCCTTTGCCCGGGCCGATAAATATCAATTGGAAATAGTCGATCTCAACGAGATAGTAGAAGAAGTATCTAGTTTTCTAGAACATACCCTCGAAAAGAAGATAACCCTTATTAAGGAACTTGATCCTTCTCTTTATCTGGTCAAGGCCGATCCATCTCAGATAAATCAGGTCCTCTTAAATTTGTGTGTGAACGCCAGAGACGCCCTCCTCACCCAGGGTGGGGGAAAAATTGTGATCAAGACCTTTAACTCCACCTTAGGGAGGAAGCAGTTTTTTACTGGTGATATTAGTGAACCAGGGACTTATGCCGTTATCTCCGTCTCTGACAATGGCCCTGGAATGGAACCAGAGGTCTTAGATAAGATCTTTGATCCGTTCTTTACCACTAAAAGGCCTGGGGAAGGGACGGGCCTTGGGCTTTCGGTTGTCTATGGCATTGTAAGAAATCATGGCGGATTTATAGACGTGCTCAGCGAGCCAGGCAAAGGGGCCGAATTCATTATTTATCTCCCTTCTCTTGAGGGACAAAGCACATCGGTGGAAAAGAAAGAAAAGAAGGACGTCGAAGAGATAGAAGGGGCCAGGCCCGGAGAGACCATCCTTCTCATCGACGATGAAGAAGAGGTGCGTAATCTGGGTAAGATAATCCTTGAGGAAAAGGGTTACCGGGTATTGGTGGCCAAAGATGGCCTTGAAGGGCTCAAATTGTTTAAGGAAAATGGCCATCAAATAGATCTGGTTTTACTTGATCTCATTATGCCCAAAAAAGACGGGGTTGAAGTCTTTAAAGAGCTCAAAAAGATAGACCCCTCAATAAAGATCATCCTGGTCACTGGTTATGCCCTGGACAAAGATGCTCAACAATTACGAGAAGCCGGGGCCAACGCCTTTATCACTAAGCCTTATCGAGTAAACGAACTCCTAAAGACCATTCGCGAAGTCCTGGGATAGTTTTATCAACCATACTCTGCATAAGTTCAAAAATCTTTACACTCCTACCACTATCTTGGACTCGAAGAGAGACGGATCTAAAAACCCTTAGGAAGCAAAGGTAGAACCGATCCAGAGACTTGAAAAAGAAGGCCAAATCTTATAGGTCTTTCTACGGAAAAAAAGAGACGCACAGGAGGCATACATGTATCAACCGCGACTTGAGACCCTTCCTCGAGAAGAACTAGAACGACTTCAATTAAAGCGCCTGAAATGGACCCTGGCTCACATCAAGGCCAATAATCCAGCCTATGCCAAACGTTTGGGAGACTTCGAAGTAGAAGATATCCGTGATCTTTCAGACATCCGCCAATTCCCCTTTCTCACCAAGGAAGACCTACGTGAGGCCTATCCCTTTGGGCTCGCCTGTGCCCCGAAGGAGGATTTTGTGCGCTTTCACATGTCTTCCGGCACCACCGGCACCCCGGTGATCAATCCCTTTACCAGGGCGGATGTCGAGCAGTGGGCAGAGATCATGGCCCGGTGTCTCTCCGCCGCCGGGCTTACCCATAAAGACGTCCTCCAAATCACCCCGGGATTTGGGCTTTTCAACGGTGGTTTCGGGTTTCATTACGGGGCCGAGCGGATCGGCTGCTTTGTCGTTCCCATTGGTCCGGGGCGCACCCTTATGCAGCTCAAGTTCATGAAGGACTTCGGGACTACTGCCCTGGCGGCCATTTCTTCTTATCCTCTACGTCTGATCGAAGTGGCCAAGGCTGAAGGGTTTGATCTCTCAGAGACCAAACTGCGGGTGGGGATCTTTGGGGCGGAAGTATGGAGTGACGAGACGCGCAAATTCATTGAAAAAGAACTTGGTATCGAGACCTTTGACATCATCGGTATGACTGAGACCGGTGGGGTAGGCATGGGGATCGACTGCGCTGCCCACAACGGTATTCACGTCTGGGAGGATCATTACCTGATCGAGATCATTGATCCCGAGACCGGGGAAGTCCTTCCCAACGGTGAAGAAGGGGAGTTAGTGGTCACCACTCTTACCCGGGAGGGCCTTCCTTTGATCCGCTACCGTACCAGGGACATCACTCGCATCGTCTCCCGGGGCCGTTGTCAATGTGGACGGACTATGGCGCGCCTGGACAGATTCAAAGGCCGCACCGACGACATGCTCAAGGTCAAAGGGGTTAATTTTTATCCCAGACAGATCGAAGAAATCATCATGAAACACCCAGAGGTGCTACCGGATTACCTCATTCGGATCGGCAAACGAGCGGGGAAGGACTTTATCGAGATCTTGGTCGAGAGCCGCACCTTGGATGAGACCCTCAAACGCCGCCTGGAAGAAGAAATTTATAATTATCTCGGCTTTCGGGCCAATGTGATCCTGGTCTCCGAAGGTCAGATCCCGCGACGGGAGGGGAAGGCCGTTCGGGTGGAAAAGGTCAAACCAGAATGATCAGTTTGCGGTTATCGCCCGGCCAAGTTCAAAGGCCCGAAGGTTGGCCTCAAGGTATTTGGGCTTTACCGCCCGCTTGATAGATTCGACCCAGAGTTCGTCTGGAATCTCAAGTATTCCGGTGCCAGCCAGGGCACCCAAGGTGACCACATTAACTGCCCGGCTGGTGCCTGCCTCTTTGGCCAATTTCTCCGCCGAAAAGAGATAGACCTTCTCGAAATTTTCTTTTAGTTTGGTCAAGGCCTCGGAAAGATCCGGGTATTGAGCCAGGCCGTCTTTGACGATCTGGGGAATAACCGGATCGGTGCTTGAAAGGATTACCGTATCTTTTCTTGCCCGCGGCAAGGCCCTTAACGTCTCTGCCGGCTCAAGACCGACTAGGATATCGGCCTCGCCCTCGGAGATAAGGGGGCTCTTGATTCCGCCAAGGACAATGTTTGTCTCCACCACCCCACCACGTTGGGCCATACCGTGAACTTCGGACATAACCACCGGGAGACCAGCAGCCAAAGCCGCTTCCCCTAATACTCGCGAAAAGAGAAGGATTCCTTGCCCTCCAACACCGACGACCAATAGACGAAGCCGTCTCATCTCTTCCTCCTACTTCTTGGTCACTCTAGCTCGATAAAGGATACACGGGGCCTTGGCGATAATGACCGCGAGTTCATCTTTTTCCAGGATAGGTCTCACCAGCTCCTTGGCCTCTTTTTTCTGATAAGGATTGATGGTGACCACGTTTTTAACCCCTAGGGCCTTAACTATCTGTTCGATATCAATTCTCGGTTTATCTTCAAGCCCAGGCCAACGCAACTCCTGTGAAGGGACCGGTTGATGGCCAGTCATGGCTGTGGTGTCGTTGTCCATGATGACCAGGGTAAAACGATGTTGATTATAAACGGCATTGACCAACGGAGAGAGACCAGCGTGGAAAAAGGTGGAGTCTCCAATGAAAGAGACGATTCGCTGATCGGTGGCCACGGAAAAGCCGCAGGCCGAGCCCACACTGGAACCCATACAAATGAGATAGTCTGCCATCTGAAGGGGTGGAAGGAGCCCTAGGGTATAGCAGCCGATGTCTGTGGGGTAGATGCTCCGTGGTGCCTCGCCGAGTTCCTCAAGTACGGCCTTGATTAACTGATAAGTCTCCCGATGGGGGCAACCTGGGCAAAGGGTTGGCGGACGTAAAGGAAGTTCTGGCACCCAAAAGAGATCAGGCCTTGGCGGGGCCTCGAGTTCCAGATCAAGGGCAGAGGCCAAGGCCTTTTTTACTTGAGCAGGGTAGAATTCATGATACCGGGGGAGGTGTCCGGTGGCTTTGCCCAAAATGGTGACTCTGATCTCCCTTTCCTGAGCCACTATCCGGGCTGCCTCTTCTAAAAAGGGCTCCAGTTCTTCGACCACTAGGCAGGTCTTCACCGATTTTAAAAATTCGGCCAAAAGCCCAGTAGGCCAAGGGTGAGTAAAGCCGAGGGCCAAGACGCGCACTTGATCTTCAAGCTTTAGTTCCTCTACGGCATCAAGGATGTAATTTACGGCCACGCCGCTGGTAAGGATCCCAAATTCTCCCTTTCCCAAAAGGCGATTAAAGGAGGATCTATCGGCCAGAACAGTGGCCTCCTTCATCTTCTCAAGCAGGATCTGATGCCGCACACGGGCCACCGCGGGCACCGGAATCCACCGCCGCAGGTCTTTTTCAAAATGCCCGAGTACTTTTTGGCTGTAATCCTTAATCTCTCCTGTTTCCACCACCGCCCGGGCATGAGAGACCCTGGTGGTGGTGCGCAGGAGGACCGGTACCTCCAGGCGCTCGGAAAGCTCCAGCGCATAGGCCGTCATCTGACGGGCTTCATCCGGGGTGGCAGGCTCAAGCATCGGGAGCCCAGATAGTTTGGCATAGTAGCGGCTGTCTTGTTCGTTTTGACTGGAATGACAGAAAGGATCATCGGCGGTGATGATAACCATCCCGGCCTTGACCCCGATGTAGGCCAAGGTCATCAAGGTATCGGCCGCCACGTTAAGCCCCACGTGTTTCATACAGGTGAGGCTCCGAAGGCCGGAGGCCGCCGCAGCAGCGGCCACCTCCATGGCCACCTTTTCGTTGGTGGAAAACTCAAAGTAAAGTCCGGGTAGATCACGTTGGATCTGAAAGAGGAGATTGCCTATCTCGGATGAGGGTGTTCCGGGATAGGCCGCCGCCACCTGTATCCCACCCTCTAAGGCCCCGCGAACGATGGCCTCATTGCCTAAGAGGAGAAGCCTTTCACCTGATCCAGCTGCAACAATCGGATGCATTAAACACCTCCTCTCTTTTCACTCCAATGGGGTTTTACCTTTGGGCGGGATAGATGGCAAGCTATTCTTCCTTCTGACATTCCTCACAAAGTCCATAAAAGACTACCTGACACCTCTTGACTTTGAACTTCTTGGTGTATTTCTCCGGGAGATTTACCGGAAAATCTTCAAAGACATCAAAGATTCGGTGGCACCGCTCACAAATCATGTGATGATGGGGTTCGATATTGGGATCAAACCTCTTTTTACCTGGCTCGATGTTGAGCTCTACGATAAGCCCTTTCTCTTTTAGGGCCTCCAAAGTATTGTAAACCGTAGCAAAGGACATGCTGGGAAACTTTTCTTCCACGTGACGGAAGATGTCTTCGGCCGAAGGGTGAGAGGTGTTCCCTTCGAGATATTCTAAAATGGCCAGTCTCTGAGGAGTCATCTTAAGACCGAGTTTTCGATAACGTTCGATCTTCTCTTTGGTCATCGTTTTCACCTCGAAAGATTTTTTGACTATGATTGCTTTTTTACAAGAATTATTACATTTTTATTAAACTTATTCAAGTGTTAACAAAAAAGATTTCCTTGCTATATCCAAAAATTGATTAGTCTTTGACATGACACGCTTATGATTTATCGATGATCTCAATGGGAAACTTTACTGATGGAAATCCCCTAAACATGAGAGAAAGTCTATAATAGCAGGCCGTACAGGCCGTAAGCACCGTGTCTATCTCGTTCAGATCCAGATGGCAGCTTAGACCTTGGTCATAAATTTTTCGGGCAAGACCAGGATACCTAAGACCAAAGAGCCCGCCTTGACCGCAGCATGCTTCCAGTGTCTTTACGGCCAAGCCAATCCACCACCGAGTTTGATCTTCAAACCTTAAGTGACACGGGAGATGAAAGATAACTCCTTGTTTAGGCAAGGCAAGTCTTTCTTGTTTGAAGAGATAGCCTGTGGCCTCAAAGACGCGTTGGGAAAGGGCCTTGGCCGCCTCTTCGTAAGGAGTCCCGGCCAGCAGCCGAGGATAAAGCCGCCTGAGGGTAAAAAAGCAAGAGGCACAAAGGGTGATCACCGGGGCGGTGGTGGAAGAAAAGGCCCTGAGGTTACGAATGGCCAATTCTTTAAAGAGAGTAAGATTGCCAAGTGAGGCCACCGCCAGCCCACAGCAGCCTTGCCCCTGGGGAAGACCGATTTCAATGCCCTTTTTTTCAAAGAACTCAACTAACCTTATCGTGGCTTGTGGAAAGAGAAAATCCGCCCCACAACCCAAGAAGAGTAATACCTCACCCCTTTGAGGGAGAGACTTACTTTCTCGGAAAGAATAACGGGGTAGAGGAAAAGGAATTTTTCCTTTTAAGAGCATCCAGAGGCCGCTTTCATGGGAAAATTTAAGGGATTTGCGGCCCAAATCTCCCTCAAAGACCTTGGCTAAGACCTTTGATAGAGAACCATAAAGGCTTTCCCTGACCGAGATGACCGTCTCCAAGATCGGGACTTCATTGGGACAAGAGGCCTCACAAGCCCCGCAGAGGAGACAAAGACTAAAGATTTCTTTCTTCAGGCCCTCCCAATCTCCCTGAAGGACTTTGCTAGCCAGGACCACTCGCCCCCGCGGAGAAAAAGTCTCTCGCTCGGTAAGGGCGTAAATCGGGCAGACGGCAAGGCAACGCCCACAACGGGCACAAAGCTCAAGAGACTTCATCCTCACTCCGGGCCACGAATTGATCCAGCCACCAAGAGGCCCAGTCTGTCTCCCCGATGGCATCAGCCAGGCGTTTGGCCATCTCGGTTTTTAAACGCCTCTTGGCATATTTGATCCACCGTGGGGCATAGGGATTACCAAGGTCACGTTGTTCTTTGAGCATGACCAGGAGATCCAATTGATCGGCATCATGAACCAATTGGGCCTCTAGGGTCTTGCCTTCTCGATATTCCTGCCAAAGGGCCAGCCATTCCTTCCCCATGGGCAGACCGGCAAAGGCATCTTGAGCTGCTTTTTCCTCGTCCGCGGTATCATAAAGCTTGTTGACCGAGTTGAGATCTCCGGTCCGGGCCTCAAGGAGATCGTGCAAAAGGGCCATTTTGATTACCCGGTTGACATCGGCCTCAGGCACCAAGGAGGCTAAGATCCAAGCGCAAAGAGTGGCCCCAAAGGAATGGGCAGCAATGGTCTCTCCCCCCGTGCCCAGATAGGCGTAACCTGTGCGTTCCAGACGCTTGAGCATAGCAGCCTCAAAGAGCAGCTTGGCCACGCGGTGCCAGGTACTCATAGTTCCCTCCTTAAAGTTTGACTAGGTCTGATTAATCAATTAATCCCCTTGAAGCAACGCCATTATCTTACTAAAAAGACCGGCTAGGATTTGACGACAGAGGAGAATTTTCTATTCGAAATTCAACCAGAGGAGGAAAATATGCCCGAAGAAAGACGTTATAAAATCGCCGTAATCCCTGGTGATGGCACCGGACCAGAGGTAATTCGCGAAGGGGTCAAGGTCCTTCAGGCGGCTTCTGAAAGGTTCGGGTTTAAGCTTGATCTCAACTATTTTGATTGGGGTGGAGAGCGCTATTTGCGCACCGGGGAGACTATTCCCGAGGGCGGTATTAAAGAACTCAAAAAGCACCATGCCATCTATCTCGGGGCCATCGGGCACCCGGATGTCCCCCCGGGAATCTTGGAAAAAGAGATCCTCCTTCGCATCCGCTTTGAGCTTGACCAGTACATCAATCTTCGTCCGGTAAAGCTCTACCCCGGGGTCTGGACTCCGATCAAAGACAAAGGGCCGGAAGACATCGACTTTGTTGTCGTCCGAGAAAATACCGAAGGCCTTTACGCTGGTGGAGGATGTTTTCTGCGCAAAGGCACCCCGCAGGAGGTAGCCATCCAAGAATCGGTGAATACCCGCTTTGGGGTAGAACGCTGTATCCGCTATGCCTTTGAGCTCTGTCGTAAGCGCAACAAGAAAAAAGAACTCACTCTGGTGGGTAAGACCAATGTCCTTACTTATGCCTTTAATCTTTGGGAACGCACCTTCTACGAGGTGGCCAAGGAATACCCGGACATCAAGACCTCTTATGCCCACGTAGACGCCACTTGTATGTGGTTTGTGAAGAATCCTGAGTGGTTCGATGTTATCGTCACCGACAACATGTTCGGCGACATCATCACCGACCTCGGGGCCATTATCCAGGGCGGTATGGGGATTGCCGCTGGTGGAAACATCAATCCTGAAGGAGTCTCTATGTTTGAGCCCATTGGCGGCTCAGCCCCGAAATACACGGGTAAAAACGTGATCAATCCTTTGGCGGCCATCTGTGCGGGGATGATGATGCTCGAACATCTGGGCGAGGAGGAAGCGGCCAAGGCCATTGAAGCAGCAGTGATCAAGGTCTGTCGCGACCACCTGAAGAGCCTTTCTGCTGGAAAGATGGGTTATACCACCACTGAGGTCGGCGATTTAGTGGCCAATTACACCAAGGAAGGGGTAGAACTCTGATGCCTAGCGAGTTGGAAGAAGCCAGGGCCGGAAGGATCACGCCGGCCATGGAAGAAGTGGCCAAGGCCGATGGTGTCTCGCCGGAGTTTATCCGTGAAGGAGTGGCCAAAGGGCATATCGTCCTTATCAAAGCCCGACAGAGTGGACGGGTAGTCGGTGTTGGGGCCGGGCTGCGGACCAAAGTCAATGCTTCTATTGGCACCTCAAGCCACCTCTGTGATCTTGAGCTTGAAAAACGCAAGGCTAGGCTGGCTGAAGAAGCCGGGGCCGATACTCTGATGGAACTTTCAGCCGCTGGTGACATTGATCTCATCCGCCGAGAGATCATCACTACAGTCTCTCTTCCGGTAGGAAACGTCCCTCTTTACCAGGCCTTTTGTGAAACTATTAGGCGTTATCAAGACCCAACCAAGCTTGATCCCGAAGCCCTTTTCGAGCTCATTGAACGACAATGCGCTGACGGAATTGCCTTCATGGCCATCCACTGCGGGATCAATCTCTTCACCATCGAACGCCTTAGAAATCAAGGCTATCGCTACGGTGGCTTGGTTTCCAAAGGCGGGAGCCTTATGGCCCAATGGATGGTCAAAAACCGACAGGAAAACCCGCTATATGAACAATTTGACCGTTTGATCAAGATCCTCAAAAAATATGATACAGTCCTTTCTCTAGGCAACGGTATGCGTGCCGGGGCTATTCATGATTCGCTAGATCGAGCCCAAATGGCCGAACTCTTAATTAATTGCGAGCTTACCGAACGAGCCCGTGAGGCTGGCTGTCAGGTGATGGTCGAAGGTCCTGGGCACGTGCCTCTAGATGAAATTGAGGCCTGTGTGCTGCTTGCTAAAAAGATGTCCGGCGGAGCCCCCTATTACATGCTTGGTCCCTTGCCTACCGATGTCGGTGCCCCTTATGATCATATTACCGCAGCCATCGGGGCAGCTATTTCCGCTAAATGTGGGGCTGATCTAATATGTTATGTCACCCCTGCCGAACACCTCTCCCTGCCTAACAAAGAAGATGTGGTTATTGGGGTTAAGGCCGCTCGTTTAGCTGCCCACGTCGGAGACGTGGTCAAGCTTCGAGGCAAAGTAGACCAGCGCGACAAACAAGCCAGCAAAGATCGGCGAGACCTGCGCTGGGGCAAAGTCTTTGAGAGCCTCCTTTTTCCTGAGGAGGCCCGGCGCCTGGTAGAAGAGCGCCGGTCGGTCAAAGACAGACGTTGTTCCATGTGCGGAGATCTATGTGCCTTGGATCAAGCCGAAATGGTCTTTCGTGATTTTCTTAGCGACGAAAAGAAAAGCACTTGATCGCCTCGGAGGGGATTTCAAGGCTCAAGGCCCCCTGAAGATCACCGGGTTTAAGGCCTTGGGCCCGATCTTCCGGGTAAAGTAGCTGAATCTCCGATTGATAAAAGGATGGGATTTGATCTGAATTTCCATGACAAGAAAGGCATTCTTTTTTGGTATAAATGGGAATGAAATAGCGATAAACGGTCTTCCCGGAATGTTCATCAACAACCACCTTGGGAACAATATTTTGACCTTGAGCCAGTTTCTTTTCGTAAAGGCGGAGTATCTTTTCTGCCACCTCATCCGGTCGATGCTTAAGATCGCGGTATTTTAGAGACACCACCCGTACCTTCACCCGCCAGTCATGAAGGTATTCTCGCATATCAAAGGTGAGCCATCGATCCAAATCTTCGAAGAAGAACCGTGCCCCTTCAAGCCCTTCTTTCTTGATCATGAGCTTGAGATTTTTCTGTTCAAGGCTCAAATAACGATGCTTCAACCAAAAACACAAGTCTTTCAAGGGATTGAAGTCTTCGGCTCTAAGGAGATTAAGGCCTCCCCAAACCAGAAAAAAGACCAAAAATAACGAAAAACATCTTTTCATTTATCCTTTACCCCTTTTCTGGTCCGTTTTTTGGCCTTAGAGAAGAGCAAAGCCTCTTCTAGAACCTGATCTATATGCCTGACGGGAATAAACTGTATCTTACGTCTCATATGTTTCGGTATCTCTTCGAGATCCTTTAAATTCTTCTCCGGGATAATGACCTTGGTGATACCCTTTCTCAAAGCGGCCAAGGCCTTTTCTTTGATCCCCCCGACCGGAAGGACCTTGCCTCTCAAAGTGATCTCTCCGGTCATGGCCACGTCTTTGGAGACCGGGACCTTGGCTAAGGCCGAGATCATGGCTGTGGCCATGGTCACCCCAGCCGAAGGCCCGTCTTTCGGAATAGCTCCTGCTGGAACGTGGATGTGTAGGTCGTATTTTTCGTAAAAATTAGGTGGGATACCCAATTGTTTGGCCTTGGAACGGGTATAGGAGAGGGCGGCTTGGGCGCTTTCCCGCATCACCTCACCCAACTGACCAGTCAGGATGAGGTTCCCCTTCCCCTCCATGATCAAGGCTTCGACGTAAAGTACCTCCCCTCCGTATTGAGTCCAGGCCAGCCCGGTAGCCACGCCGATTTCGTCTTCCTCTTGTTCAAGCTCTGGGAGATAGGTCGGCACTCCTAAATACTTGGAAAGATTTTTCTTGGTCACCAAAAAAGGACCGGTCTCTCCTTCGGCGATCCTACGGGCTACCTTACGGCAGATGGCCGCCAGTTTTCGCTCAAGTTCCCGAAGACCGGCCTCTTCGGTGTACTCACTGATGATCTTAAGGATGGTATCATTAGAAAGACGCAAGACCCCGGGCTCGAGGCCGTGTTCGCGGATCTGTCTCGGTAATAGGTACTTCTTGGCGATGACCAGCTTTTCCTCCGCGGTGTAACCCGATAGATAAATGATCTCCATACGATCCTTAAGGGCCGGGGGGATGGGGTCGGTCATATTGGCGGTGGCAATGAACATGACTCGGGAAAGATCAAAAGGGACCCCGAGATAGTGGTCAACAAAGGCGATATTCTGTTCTGGATCAAATACTTCTAGCAGGGCTGCCGAGGGGTCACCCTGGAAGTCAGTATAGAGTTTATCGATCTCGTCGATCATAAAGACCGGATTGTTAGTCCCGGCTTGCTTAAGCCCCTGGATAATACGCCCGGGCATGGCTCCGATATAAGTGCGGCGGTGACCGCGGATCTCGGCTTCATCTCGAACCCCGCCCAGGGAGATACGCACAAACTTACGCCCCAGGGCCCGGGCAATAGAACGCCCCAAGGAGGTCTTCCCCACCCCAGGGGGACCGACAAAGCAAAGGATAGGCCCCTTGGCCTTGGGATTTAACTTTCGTACGGCCAGGTACTCCAGGATGCGTTCCTTGACCTTATCCAGGTTGTAGTGATCCTCGTCGAGGATGCGGCGAGCCTCTTTGAGGTCTAGTTTGTCTCGGCTCTGTTTGCGCCAAGGAAGTTCTATCAGCCATTCGAGGTAGGTCCTGATGATGGCTGCTTCGGCTGCATCGGCGTGCATCATTTCCAGACGCCGTAATTGCTTAAGGGCCTCTTTTTCTACCTCTTTGGGCATGTGGGCCTTGCGGATCTTTTCCTCCAGTTCTTCGATCTCCTGGGTCTGTTCGTCTATCTCTCCCAGCTCACGCTTTATGGCCCGCAACTGCTCCCGCAAGAAGTATTCCCTTTGGGTCCGACTCATCTCCTCCTGGGCCTCAGTCTGGATCTTGGCCTTGACCGTGGCTACTTCAAGCTCTCGCAGGAGAAAATGATGTAGACGCTTGAGACGCTCGACCGGATCAAAGGTCTCCAGTAATTCCTGGGCCTCGGGCATCTTCAGGCGCAGATGGGTGGCCACGATATCCCCCAGACGTCCAGGTTCCTCTAGGCCATCGATTAGGGAGGCAAGGTCCGGATTGAGCTGCCCCCTCAAGGCAAAGACCTTTTCCGCTGTCTCTTTTACCGAACGAATAAGGGCCTCGGTCTCAACGTCTAGCTCTTTTGGTTCTTCCTCTTTTACCGGCTCGATCCGCACCTTGAAAAAGGGTGAGGTCTGCAAAAAGTCCGTGATGATTACCCGGGCCAAGGCCTGGACCAGGATCTTGAGCCGCCCGTCGGGAAGCTTCAGGGTGCGCATGATCACCGCGACCACCCCGACCTGATAAATGTCTTCAGGGCTTGGCTCCTCAAGGTCTGGATTCTTCTGAGTACTGAGGACGATCAGTCGATCGGTATTAAGGGCCTGGTTGAGGGCTTCAAGGGAGGCTTCCCTCCCCACAAAAAGTGGAATGACCATTGAGGGGAAGAGGACCACATCTCGAACGGCCATCAAGGGTAGCTCTTCCGGGACCTCGATGGTCTCTTCTTCGCTGAGATCGGCTATCATGGTCGTCTGTTCTTCTAATTCCGGCATCTTCCCTCCTGAATATTTTGGATTTGGGCGATAAATCTAATTAGGTTAAGACCTCTCTTCAAAGAGGATCTGGCGGAGATAGAGGCGGGCCGGGCGGGATAACTCATAATAGGTATGATTCATGTGTTTAGGACGACGCAGGCCCTTTTTCTTTAAAAATCGACCCCCTACCTTCTCTAAAAAGCCCATATTCTCTAGCCTTCGTAGGCGAGACATGGTCTCCTCCAGATCTAGACAAAGGCGTCTGGAAATAAACTTGGCACAATCCGGGGCCAAGGCATATAAATCCTTCAATAATTTCCAATCGGTTTCGTCAATGATTCCCCAGGGTAAGGCCTTCATTTTAATCCTCTTGATAAGAGATTTTACTTTAAAATTTTGGTCGTTAAGCCGTTATATATTTGAGAACTTCTTTTCAGCGTGCTTGACAGCAAAGTTCGATAATTGCTAAGTTGAATTGATAATAGCGGTTAAAATCGTTCAATAAATTTATTCCATGGAAGAAATTCCTGTAAAACAGCGATTAGTTTTGCCCTCTTCCCCAAGAGTCTACAAAGTCCCTTTGGGTCTAGAAAAGTCAAAATAAGGAGGAGTGTGTCTATGGCTAAAGGGCCTCTTATACTTTGGTTTAAAGAAATCTCTATTAAGGACGTCCCCCTGGTGGGGGGGAAAAATGCCTCTTTGGGGGAGATGTACAGTAACCTGACCCCGAAAGGGGTCAACATCCCAAATGGTTTTGCGGTCACCGCGGCAGCTTATCAGTATTTTATCAAAGAAAATCAGTTAGATCAAAAGATTCGCGATGCCTTGGAAGGCCTTGATACCCACAATATTAAGGACTTGCAGCGACGAGGGCGTGCGGTACGGAAGATGATCTTAGAGGCAGAAATGCCGAAAAAACTGGCCCAAGAGATCGAAAAGGCCTATAAAAAATTGGAAGAGGAATACGGAGCTAATGTAGATGTTGCTGTTCGTTCCTCCGCCACTGCCGAAGACCTACCCGATGCCTCCTTTGCCGGCCAGCAAGATACTTACCTGAACATCCAAGGGGTGGAAAACGTTATCGACGCCGTAAAACGTTGTTTTGCCTCTCTCTTTACCGATCGAGCCATCTCTTATCGTCAGGACAAGGGTTTTGATCACTTTAACGTCTATCTCTCAGTAGCGGTGCAAAAGATGGTCCGAAGCGATGCCGCGGCCTCAGGGGTAATGTTTACCATTGATACGGAAAGCGGTTTCAAAGATGTCGTTTACATCACCGGGGCCTGGGGGCTTGGAGAAAACGTGGTCCAGGGGAAGGTCAACCCGGATGAGTTCTACGTCTTCAAACCCACCCTTAAGATGGGTTTTCGGCCCATCCTTTCTAAGAAGCTCGGGTCCAAAGAGTACCGTATGGTCTACGGAACAAGCCCGCGCTGTCCGGTCCGCAACCTAAAGACCTCCAAAAAATTACAAAGACAATTCTGTATCTCTGATGATGAAATCTTAAAGCTGGCTGAATGGGCCATTATCATCGAGGAACACTATGGTCGCCCCATGGATATTGAGTGGGCCAAAGACGGTGACGGCCAAACGGTGGGGAGCGGAAAACTCTTCATCGTCCAGGCCCGTCCGGAAACGGTTCACGGGACCAAAAAGGAACAATTTTACGAGATTTATAAGCTCAAGGGTAAGGGCAAGGTCCTCACTACCGGTAAGGCCGTCGGGAGTAAAATTGGTCAAGGAAAGGCCCGGGTGATCGAGAGCGTGGCGAAGATCAGTGAGTTCAAGCCTGGTGAGGTCTTGGTCACCGATATGACCGACCCCGACTGGGAACCGATCATGAAGATCGCCTCGGCCATCGTCACCAATCGCGGAGGCCGAACCTGTCACGCAGCCATTATCTCTCGTGAGTTAGGTATTCCCTGTATTGTGGGTACTGATAATGCCACCAAGGTGGTCAAGACCGGGATGGAGGTCACTGTGGATTGTTCCCAGGGAGAAAAAGGTTACCTTTACGAAGGCCTGGTCCCCTTTGAAGTGGAGCGGATCGATCTGACCAGGGTGCCTAAGACCAAGACCATGATCATGATGAACGTAGGTATTCCGGAGCAGGCCTTTGCTCAAGGGCAATTACCAAACGATGGCGTAGGCCTAGCCAGGCTTGAATTTATCATCGGTTCTCATATTGGAATTCATCCCTTGGCCCTTTTGAACTATGACGAGTTGAAGAAAAAGGCCCGGCGGGATGCCAAGATCCGTGAGGTGGTCAAGATCATCGACGAAAAGACCTCTATTTATGAAAACAAGGCCGACTTTTACGTGGACATTCTGGCCCAGGGCATTGCCATGATCGCCGCTGCCTTCTGGCCTAAGGACGTCATCGTACGTATGTCTGACTTTAAGACCAACGAATACGCCGGTCTGGTCGGAGGCCACCTTTACGAACCCGAAGAACACAACCCGATGATCGGTTGGCGCGGGGCTTCCCGTTACTATGATCCGACCTTTGAACCGGCCTTTGCCTTGGAATGCAAGGCCCTGAAGAAAGTCCGCGATGAGATGGGGCTTACCAACGTCAAGGCCATGATCCCCTTCTGCCGAACGGTGGAAGAAGGCCAAAAGGTAATCAAGGTCATGGAGAAATACGGGCTTAAGCAGGGAGAGAACGGACTTGAGATTTACGTGATGTGCGAGATCCCAAGTAACGTCATCCTGGCTGATGAGTTTTCTAAGGTCTTTGATGGTTTCTCCATCGGTTCAAATGACCTCACCCAGCTCACCCTCGGCCTTGACCGAGATTCCGAACTAGTGGCCCATATCTATGACGAACGAAATCCGGCGGTGAAGAAACTTATTCGGGAGGTCATCCAGGTGGCCAAGAAGAACAAGCGCAAGATCGGTATCTGCGGCCAAGCCCCTAGTGACTTCCCGGACTTTGCGGCCTTCCTGGTGGAATGCGGCATTGACTCCATGAGTCTTACCCCTGATACCATCGTCAAGACCAGGCTTTTGGTGGCAGAAAAAGAAAAAGAACTGGGTATCAAGCCAGAATAAAAGATTCTTTATAAAGTCTTCTTGGGAAGGGCCGGGAATCCGGCCCTTTCGTTTGTCTAGGCCTTTGATGAAGCTGGTTGTCCTCGCCCCGATGTCTGGTTTCACCCATAGCCCCTTCCGGCGCCTGGCCAGAAAACTCGGGGCTGATTGGACCTGGACGGAGTTGATCAGTGCCAAGATGATCTTTACCAAGGGCCTTGATCATCCTCTGCTCTCTTTTACCGAAGAAGAACGCCCTCTAAGGCTACAGCTCTACGGCGCTGACCCAGATGACCTCTTTCGGGCCGGAGAGCTAGTCCTCAAATATCTGCGTCCTGATGGCCTTGATCTAAACGCCGGGTGTCCGGCGCCTAAGGTCACCCGCCTCGGGGCAGGGGCGGCCTTGCTCGAGGATCTATCGCGTCTCTATGAAGCTGCTTGTGCCATTACCGAAGCCTGTAAAGGCCATGGTATCACGCCTTCGGTCAAATTTCGCCTGGGATGGAACGAAGACCAGATGGAAAAGATAGCCGAGACCTTGTTAAAGGCCGGGGTAAAGATCCTGGTCCTCCATGCCCGCCTGGCTAAGGAAAGTTTTTCTAGTCAGGCACAGTGGTCCAGGATCAAGGATCTCAAAGATCTCGTAGGCCAGGAGGCCATGATCATTGGCAACGGTGATGTCCAGAGTATCGAAGATATTTCTAAACTCTTTCAAAAGACAGATTGTGATGGGGTCATGATCGGTCGGGCGGCCTTAAGCCGCCCCTGGATCTTTACCGAGTGGAAAGAGGGAAAAATTTTAGAATTTTCCCTAAAAGACCGAATTCGCCTAATAAGGCAACTTTGGAGATATTTTGAGGAATATAATCGGACTCGGGCCTTAAAGGGCCTCAAAGTTTTGGTGCCTCGTCTGTTTAAAGGAGTTCATGGGCGAAGATATATCGTCCCTTGGCTATTTGAGAGCCCGGACGAGATGACCTTTAAAGAGAGACTTGCCTGTCTCGAGGATGAAAAGCGACCTTTTACGGCTGATCAATAATCGGCTCAAACACCGCTCTGGCCTGGCTGCCTTTGAAGAGACCGTAGACTGGTTTCGTTCAGCCTCACCGGAAAAAGTAGATCATCTAAGGGACATCCTCCGGCGAGTCCTGATCGACAAGGCCCTTATCGTGGAGATAATCAAGGCGGCCAATTCTGTCTTTTACAATCCTGCTGGGTTCCCGATTACCACCGTCTCCCGGGCTATTACCGTCCTTGGCCTTAAAACCATCAAAAAATTGGCCTTGGCTACCCCGACTTTAAGGTCTTTCCAAGAAAAAGATTCTCTTTCCCTGCGAGAAATTTCTCTTTCTTATCTCATGGCTTATCTGGCCAGGGAACTTATCAAACCCAAGCGTTTGAGCCCTGAAGAGATTTATCTTATTGCCCTTTTTAGACGGGTGGGGCGAGAAATACTCCTGCTTCACGCCCCTGAGGTCTATCAACAATTGATGACTAAGTCTGAAGAGCAACAAAGGATCTTGTTCGGTTTAGTGGCGGAAAGAATGCTCCAATACTGGAACCTGCCCTATCTCTTTCTCCAGGGATTAGAGGGTAACTATTCTCGTCCAACCCCGGTGTCCTTAGGAAAAAGTCTTTATCTAGCCGAAGTCTTGGCCAGGGCCTTGATCGAGGGAAGACCTGTTCAAGGCGTTAATCATTCTCTTTCGCCCCAGGCCTTTTCTAAAGGCCTTGAAAACCTAAAGAAAGATCTGGAGATCTTCCCTCAGCCAGTGGCCTCCTTTTTGGCCAAGGTCTTGGATCAAAAAGTAACTTTTGAAACCGTACCGGTCAAAACAAAACCCTCTCCTAGGTCCTATGATGAATCTATCTCTGGGCTCTTAAGAGAATTTCTCTTTATCCTGGAAGGAGAACTAAAAGCCAAGGGGCTTCTGTTTCTCGGGGACCAAAAGATCTCGATTACCAAAGACCTTGAAGAGAGGTGTAAAGATTTAAGCCTAGCTTCATTTCAAGACCTTTTCTCTAAAAGCGAACCACAAGAAATAATTTTGAAGAGCCAAAGGGCCCTTTTTATCCCGCTGGAGACAAAAGGCCTTCCGATAGGGGGCCTCTTATTGATTAGGAATCAGGATTTTTCTCAAGAAGAGTGCCTGGGATTAAGGCTCGTCAAAAAGACCATTGATTTGTTTCTCAGCCAGGTCCTTGGGGGTAATCTTGAGGACACGACGGACCAGGACCTCTACCGGCGAACACCCCAAGATAGCCGCCACCACTTCCAAGGCCCGCACGCCGCCTTGCAGGGGTTCGTAAAGGGTTAGTTCTAGCTTGGACCCATCACCCTTTAGATCCAAGACATAAGGCCGCACTTCTATCTCTTTGATCTTTTTGCCCCGACGGGCCGAGAGGGTAACGCTCTTCTTGGCCAAAAAGGCCTCTATCTTTTCTTGAGGAATGGGTTCATCCAATTCGATCTCGTAAGTTACTTCTTCTGGGACAACTAAGGCTTCTTCTGGTCTACTTAAAGTTACCGAAAGCACCGCAAGTGCTTCAGGCAATTCCTGGTTAAGCCTTTCTTTGATCTCCCCTGGGGCCAAACGTTTGACCAGTTCCAAGGCCAGGACCTCTTGAAGGCTCTCTACGCCGACAGGAAGGGCACGAGGAAAAGAAACCCTTGGCAAGGGATGAAAACCTTCGCTAAAGGCCACTGGCAGCTTGGCCCGTCGGATGGCCCGATGAAAGGCCCGCATGAGGTCTAACTGGGATAAAAATCGGGCCCAAGAAAGCTTTTGATAGACCACCCGATACCAAAAGGACCCCTCGGGTTTGGGCACCTCTACTTTGATTTCGGGGATACGGGGCTCCTTGACCAAACGATTTTTGATGGTCTTAAAATCACAGACTCCACACTTGACACACTGCCCAAAACGACAGTCTTTGGTGATCTCCTCGGCCAGGGCCCGCCTTCGCTCGGCCAGGAGAAATTCCTTTTTGATACCAAGATCAATGTGATCCCAGGGAAGCAATTCATCTTCGACCCGTTCTCGAAGATAATCTCTTAGATCTAAACCCAAATCCTTGGCCGCAGAGATCCAGAGATCAAAACGGAATTCATCGCTCCAACCATCAAGCCTGGCCCCTTGGCAAAAGGCGCGAAGCACCAAAGAGGAAAGTCGTCGATCCCCTCGGGAGAAGACCCCTTCAAGGAAACTCTGTTCGGGTAAGTGCCATTTGAACTTGATCTTTTTAAAGCGCAAGGCCCTTTTGAGCCAATCAAGCCTGGCCTTGGTCTCTGAGAGATCAATCTGTTCTTCCCATTGGAAAGCGGTATGCGGCTTGGGGATAAAGGTCGAGACCGAGACCGTGACCTGAGGACCTCGGCGACCTTTGAGTCGGGTAAGCCTCCGGGCAAGATCAACAATACCTTCTAGGTCCTCCATGGTCTCCGTAGGGAGCCCGATCATAAAATAAAGCTTAAACTGGCGCCAACCTGCCTCAAATATTTGACAGGCGGTCTCAAATAGATCTTCCTCGGAGATGTCCTTATTGATCACCCGCCGAAGGCGTTCGGTCCCGGCTTCAGGGGCCAGGGTAAAACCTGTCTTACGTACCCTTTTGATTTCGCGGATGATAGTCTCGTTTAAGCTCCCTACCCGCAAAGAGGGGAGAGAAAGAGCTATTTTCTCCGGAGAAAAACGACGATTAAAGGTGACCAAGAGGTCGGTCAGGCAGGTATAATCCCCGGCAGAAAGAGAGAGGAAGGATATTTCATCCCACCCGGTAGCCGCAAGGCCTTCTTCAGCCATCTCAAGGAGACGAGAAATATCTCTTTCACGTACCGGACGATAGAGGCTACTGGCCTGACAGAACCGACAACCACGGGTACAACCGCGAGAGATCTCAAGGGCCAAACGATCGTGGGTAATCTCCGTCCACGGCACCGGTGGACGCCAGGGATACGGCACCTGATCAAGCTCGGGTAAGATACGTCTCTTGATCCTTTCATAACCCAGAAGCAACGGCTCTAAAACCACCAGCCGGCCCTTCTCGTAGCGAGGTTTAAAGAAACGAGGGACGTAGACCCCGGGGATCTTGGTCAAGGCCAGGAGGAGTTCTTCTCGGCGGCCACCAGCCTCCTTCCAGGCCCGGATGACCTCGGCGATCTCAAGGACGGCCTCCTCGGCCTCGCCGATGATAAGGGCATCATAAAAATCCACCACTGGTTCGGGATTGTTGGCCGCCGAGCCTCCTCCCAAAACAAGGGGATCTCCCTCCCCTCGATCACGAGCAAAAAGAGGAATACCCGAGAGATCAAGGATGTTCAGGAGATTAGTGGCACAGAGTTCATAGGGATAGCTTATGCCAACGACATCGAAGTCTTTGAGAGGTCGTCGACTCTCCCAGGAAAGAAGCGGTTTTTTGGTCTTTCGCAAAAGGGCCTCAAGATCTCTGGCCGGGGCATAGGCCCGATCCGCCAAAATATCATCTTGTTGATTCAAAATGAGGTAAAGGATCAGGAGGCCGATGTGAGACATTCCAATCTCGTAAAGGTCTGGAAAGACCAGACAGACCCTGAGTCTGGCCTCCTCCCATGGTTTGCAAACGGCGTTTACCTCCCGCCCGAGATAACGGGCCGGTTTCCTCACTAAGGAGAGGAATTCCTCCATTGCGCCTCCAAATTTTTGGTCATCTAAATATCTATGTGCTCTACTCTAACCCGTGAGATCAAGAGTGGGTAAGGGAGTGTTTCATTTTGGCCAAAGCCAATCAAAAAGGAGGGCAAGGATGGTAGAGGAAAAGATGACCAGATAATTCCATTGTTCTTTGGTGACCACTGTTGAATAGACGAGATAACGAAGGGCCTCACGGTCTTCTTCAGTGAGTTCTTCTCTTCCAGCCAGCTTATCCATAATATGCCTTTCAAAAACCACCTTTTGACGACGACGGCTGATATAGAAGCGGTAGACAAAAAATAAGGCGTTTCCACAGACACCGATATACCATAAAGGCCTTATCAAAGAAGGGGCCAGATGATTAGCAACGATAATTAAACGGAGGCTTACCACCGAGGTAACCCCCATGAAGAAAACAGCCCAAGGGACCCACTTGGGCAAAGGATGTGGGATGGTATTCTTTCCCTTCATTGGCCCCAATTTAGACCCATGGCTGAGAAGAAACAACTAGGGGAGATAACTTATAAGCTTCCCTGGAAGATAGAGACCACAACCCCAGATCTTCCCTTCACAGGAGATGATCACATAACCCTCGGAGAGATCGGTTTCATAGGCAAGCTTCCTTTCTCGCCGAAGACGGTCGAGTTCACCAAAGGAAAGTTCGACCACGTTTTTGGTGGCCAGATGCCCAAAGCGCTGAATGGCCGTGGTGGTGGGCTTGAGATAATGAGAGACCTTGCGGGTAAAAAGGAGCCCCACGGTCTGGACCCTTAAACTTTGCAGGGGCTTGAGATCAGGAGGAGTAGCAAAGAGCCAGTAGTTTTTGGCGGTAGAAAGGAGGAGATACGGGTCGAAGGTCTTCTTCAGGATGCCAAATCTCTCTTCCCAAAAAGAAAGGACCTGTTCTCGCTCCTCTAGACTCACCACCCTTGGCCATACTGCTTGTTGATGTATCTTTTTCCGCCTGGCTTTCTTACCCATCAGATGAGCCTCTCAACCCTGGCGATAAAAAAACCCACGGATTCTGTCTCATGAGGGAAAAAGCGGGCGGCCTTCTCCAAGTCTGGATGAAGGACGCGCCCTTCCCATTCGGTAATACCAGGATGACAAGGTTGTGGATATTCGCAGGCCAGCATTCTACCTTGGCGCTTGCGCAAGAGATAATCCACGACCAGCTCATTCTCATCAGGATTGATGGTACAGGTGGAATAGACCACCACTCCTCCGGGTCTTACCAGATCAAAGGCCCGAAGCAAAAGGCCCTTTTGGATGGCCGGTAGATTGGTGTGCCCCTCTTTTTGATAGAGCAACTCGCCTTCATAGCCCTGACGGTAGCGCCCCTCCCCAGAGCAAGGGGCGTCGACCAAAATCTTGTCAAAGGGCACTCCGTGAGGAAATTCTTCCCCTCGGTAGACCGTGGTCAAGGCACAGGCAATGCCCAAGCGTTTGAGATTGGCCACCAGGGCCGTCAGGCGATCGAGGCGACGATCATTGGCCACGATGATGGCCTGGTCATCGGTGGCCTGGGCGATAAGGGTGGTCTTGCTCCCTGGGGCGGCACAGAGGTCTAGAATAAATTCGCCGGGCTTGGGATCTAAGGCCAATACCGGAAGGG
>CAZKEG010000001.1:0-21976 GCA_964551715.1 uncultured Thermodesulfobacteriota bacterium | reverse complement strand
TACAGGAGAGACAGAGCCTGGTTGCCCTCTCCCAGACCAAGGAAAACCCCCCTTTGAGCAACCCATAGACCAAGAGCCCGGCACCAAAGAGAAAAAAGATCTTTGTGGCCAGACGCATCAAGAGATCCTTTCAATGACCCTTTTTACCTTTTCTCCAAGGTGGGTCTCTTTGTCGCGCCGATCATCGATGCGAATATTGGTATAGACCCGTTTGGCCCCGGCCTTAAAAGGCATTTCATGAAGTTCCCTGGCAATACTTAATAACTCCGAGATCTCACCCTCGATAATGGTGCCCATGTCGGTCAGGGTATGGGGGATACCTTTTTTTTCAAGATAGGTCTTTATCTCAGCCACATATTTTCCAAGACTGGTGGATCCGGTACCCAAGGGGACAACGCTTATCTCCATGAGGGCCATGCAAACCTCCGGTTTTATCTAATTAAGGGTTTTTTCAATATGCTGGGCCAGTTCCTCGGCCAGGGTGCGAATTTCGACCTCGTCTTCACCCTCAATCATTACCCGATACTTGGATTCGGTGCCCGAGGGCCTGATCAGGATTCGCCCGCGGTCAGCCAGTTTCTGCTCCATTTGGGCCTTTAATTCCGGGAGACCAGGGATCTCTTCTGGAGGAAGTTTCTTCTTGACCTTAACATTGATCAGTACCTGGGGAAAACGCTCAAGACAAGCGGCCAGTTCTGAAAGAGGCCTTTCGGTGCCCTTCATGATGGCCAGCAGTTGCAGCCCAGCCAAGATACCGTCTCCGGTGGTGGCGTGATCCAAAAAGATGATATGGCCTGATTGTTCGCCACCTAGGTTATAGCCCCCGCGGCGCATCTCTTCCACCACGAAGCGATCTCCCACCGGGGTGCGAACTAGCTTAAGCCCAAGCTTGGCCAAGGCCTTTTCAAGCCCCATATTGCTCATCACCGTGGCCACTACCGCTTCACCCCGAAGGGTCCCTCTTTTTTGCATCTCCGCCGCACATATAGCCATGATCTGGTCTCCGTCTACTACTTTTCCCTTTTCATCCACCACCATGATCCGATCGGCATCCCCGTCTAAGGCGATACCGATGTCTGCTCCGTGTTTAAGGACGGCTTCTCTAACCATCTCCGGATGCAAGGCCTCGCAACCGTCGTTGATATTGATCCCATTGGGTGAGGTACCTAATTTGATCACCGTGGCCCCGAGTTCCTCAAAGACCGCCGGGGCTACCCGATAAGCAGCCCCATGGGCACAATCAAGGGCAATTTTGATCCCTTCTAAGGTCATCTCCTTAGGAAAAGTATTCTTGAGATGGACGATATATCGCCCGACTGCGTCTTCGATCCTGAAGGCCCGACCGATTTCCCGATCTTGGACCCTAAATTCCGAAATGGTGCCTTTTAAGACCATCTCTTCGATCTTGGCCTCAAGTTCGTCAGAAAGCTTAAAACCATCACGCCCGAAGATCTTGATCCCATTGTCATAATATGGGTTATGGGAGGCGGAGATGACCACCCCGGCGTCACAGCGCATGTCGGTGGTAAGAAAGGCAATGGCCGGAGTAGGCAGAGGCCCGACCAGCAGGGTTTCGGCCCCCACTGAGCAAAGACCAGAGGCTAGGGCCATCTCTAGGAGATAGCCTGAAAGCCTGGTGTCTTTTCCAATCAAGACCCGGTGTTTCCCGACATGATTGCGAAAGACATAGCCTACCGCCCGACCGACCAACAAGGCCACTTCCGGTGTCATCGGCCAGATATTGGCCTTGCCTCGGATACCATCCGTGCCGAAGAGCTCGCCCATCCCTCAACCCCCGCTTTATTTTGGAATAAATACTTTAATCTGTTTTGGCTTTAGTTCCAAAATTTTTACTTCAGGTGGGATGATGAGTTTGACACGGACCCTGTGCCAACCTTGTTTTAAATGGGTAAGGTCAACAATGGCCTTAATCTTTGTCTCTGAAAACGGGCCCAAGACCCGCTCTGGACCTTTAAGGATGGCAGACACCCTTTCCGGTTCTAATTTGACCTCTTTTTCCGAGCCCACGACCTTGATCGGAAGATCTTTGATCTCACGCTCGACTACCTTTTCTACGATCTTTATTTGAACCTTTACCATTCGCGGGAAACCGAATTTGATTTCTTTAGGCAGATCTACCTCCACGATCTTGACCACCTCTCCAGTCAGTCCGTTTATGTTGATGGGCTTGGTCTTTACTTGACGTAGTCCAAAAAGGAGGGATTCCGGGCCACAGAGACGGATCTTGGCTGGGGTGACCTTCACCTCGGCAATCTTCCACCCCGGAGGAGGAGAGCCTTCTATCACTGCTTCTACCGGTAGTTTACGCGTGACGATCCTTTCAAGGACCACCTCGATCTTTTCCGGTTCGATGTCAACGACCTCTAAACCCGCAGGTAAAGAAAGATCTTTAGCCCCAATGGTGATGAGATGTTTGCCGGCCCTTAAATTTTTGAGATCAAGGCTAAGGGATAAAGGCCGCCTGGTAAGGTTTCTCAGAATGCTTCGAGGGCCTACTACCTTGACCAAGACTTTTCGGGGGGCTTTTACCAACATCAGCCCCTTGGGTATATTCTGATAGTGGACAGCTATTTGGATGTCTTGTTCTACCTTGTCTTCGAGGACGACAAAAAACCAGAGAACGATGGCAAAGAGGAGGGAAATAATCTTTAAAAAGATATTTTGTCTAAAAAAATTTAAGGGGTTCACTTAAAGATCTTCCTCCGCCACCAGCGATTTTCCTCGCGCTCAAAGCCTAAAAGAGTATAAAGCAATTGCCTCAGGACGCTGGGTTGGATATCACGGGTGATCTTACCGCCTACAGCCAAAGAAATCCCTCCGGTCTCTTCAGAGACAACGATGGCTACGGCGTCGCTTACCTCCGAGATACCAATGGCTGCCCTGTGCCTAGTGCCCAAACGTCGGCTGATTTGGGGATTGGTACTCAAAGGAAGGATGGCCCCGGCCACGGCGATTCGTCCTTCACGAATTATCACCGCCCCGTCATGAAGGGGAGAGGCTGGTTCAAAGATAGACCACAGAAGGTCTCTACTGACCCGGGCATCAATGGAGACGCCGCTTTCGATAAACTCTCTCAATCCAGTGGTTCGTTCAATAACAATCAAGGCCCCGACCTTCTTTTCCGAAAACACCGTCACCGCCTTGATCACTTCTTCGATGACATGGCTGTATTCGGTCTTGGCCTTGATGAAGGGCGTTTGCCCCATCTGGATCAAGGCCCTTCTGATATCGTCTTGGAAGACGATGATGACCAACAAAAAGATAGAAGAAAGAAAGGTCCCCAACAGCCAATACAAGGTAAGGAGCTGAAATTGGCCAGCAAGGAAGTAGATCAAGACTACTATTCCCAGACCAGCAGCCATTTGGACCGCTCGGGTGCCGCGGATCAAGAGGAGGAGGCGGTAAATGAGATAGGCCACAATGAGGATGTCTAGAATATCTTGCCAACGAATGAGGTCCAGATAGGAGTGTAATAGCTGTTTCACTGGACCTCCTTGAGTGCTTGGATCACCTTAATGGTATCAATGGCCATCTCTACATTGTGGACCCTTACTAGATGAACTCCTTGATAAGCGGCCAAGGCTACTACGGCCATGGTCCCAACATCTCGTTCACGGGCCTCTTTATCTAATATCTGCCCGAGGAAGGATTTTCGTGAAGGTCCGAGCATGACTGGATAGCCCAGGTCAAAGAAGGCCTTGATTTCGTTGATGATCTTTAAGTTGTCTTCAAAGCGTTTACCGAAACCAATCCCTGGGTCGAGGATGATCTTTTCCCTTTTAATCCCAGCCTTTTGGGCCTCTTCTGCCCTTCGGCTAAGGAAGTCTTTTATCTCACCGATGACGTCTTCATAGGAGGGATCGATCTGCATGGTTTGGGGGGTTCCCTTCATGTGCATCAGGATCACCGGGGCTTGGTATTCAGCCACTACTTGGCTCATTTGCGGGTCAAAGCGAAGGGCGCTGATGTCGTTTACTATCTGGGCCCCGGCCTCAAGGGCCTCTTTGGCTACTTTGGCCTTGTAAGTATCGATGGAGATGGGGATGTCGAATCTTTTTCGAATTCCTTCGATGACCGGAATGACCCGTGAGAGTTCTTCCTCCACTGGAACGGGTTTGGAAAAGGGCCTGGTAGATTCTCCTCCGATGTCTATGATGTCAGCCCCGGCCTCGATCAGACGCTCGGCTTGTTTGAGGGCGGCTTCCAGACGATAATATAGACCACCGTCGGAAAAAGAGTCCGGCGTTACGTTTAGGATACCGACGATATAGGTACGTTTGCCCCACTCAAACCAACAATTTCCCACTTTTAGGGGTTTAAGCATCGCCTTCTTGGGCAAATTTAGGCCGAAGCCGGTTGAGCCCCTTGCTCTGTCAGCCCCAAAATCTTATCAATGGTTGGACCGTCCAGGGTCTCCTCTTCTAAAAGGGCATTGGCCAGCTTGTGTAGTAACTCGAGGTTGTCTTCCAGGAGTTTTTTGGCTTTTTGATAGCATTCTAAGACAATGCGGCGGACCTCGTTATCAATAGCAATAGCCGTGGCTTCGCTATAGTCTTTGACCTGGGTAATCTCTTTGCCCAAGAAGATGTGCCCTTGACGCTGACCAAAGGCCACCGGGCCCAGATTATCGCTCATCCCCCACTCGCAGACCATCCGTCGCGCAAGCTCCGTGGCCCGTTCGATGTCATTACCGGCTCCGGTGGTGCATTCATTAAAGACGATCTCTTCGGCGGCTCGGCCTCCAAGAAGGATCATTAAACGTTTGAGAAGGTATTCTTTGGGGTAGGTATGTCTTTCATCCAAGGGCAATTGTTGGGTAAGCCCCAAGGCCTGTCCTCGAGGGACGATGGTTACTTTATGGACTGGATCAGTGCCTGGAAGGAGTTTGGCCACCATGGTGTGGCCGGCTTCGTGATAAGCGGTAATCCTTCTTTCTTCTTCACTAATGACCGCGCTTTTGCGCTCTCTGCCCATGAGGATCTTGTCTTTGGCCTCTTCAAAATCTTCCATCTCGACTTGGTTCTTTCCTCGACGAGCGGCGATAAGAGCAGCTTCATTAACCAAGTTTTCTAGATCGGCCCCAGTAAATCCCGGAGTGCTTCGGGCCAGCACAGAAAGGTCAACGTCAGGAGCCAACGGTATTCGTCTGGTATGTACCTGAAGGATACTTTCTCGTCCCTTGACATCCGGTGCCGGGACCACTACTTGTCGATCAAACCGCCCCGGTCGCAAGAGGGCCGGATCTAGAATATCCGGTCGGTTGGTGGCTGCCACCACGATGATTCCTTCATTTCCTTCAAAACCGTCCATCTCGACCAGGAGTTGGTTTAAGGTCTGCTCTCGTTCATCATGTCCACCACCAAGTCCTGCCCCTCGGTGTCGACCAACGGCATCGATTTCGTCGATGAAGATGATGCAAGGGGCATTCTTTTTGGCCTGAGAGAAGAGATCACGCACCCGGGCAGCACCAACACCGACGAACATCTCCACAAAGTCAGACCCGCTGATACTGAAGAAAGGAACACCCGCTTCACCGGCGATGGCCTTGGCCAATAAGGTCTTTCCTGTCCCTGGTGGGCCGATGAGAAGGACCCCTTTGGGGATACGACCACCGAGTTTGGTAAACTTTTGAGGATCACGTAAGAACTCGATTACTTCTTGTAACTCCTCCTTGGCCTCGTCAATCCCGGCCACGTCTTTAAAGGTTACCTTGACCTGTTCCCCGGTAACCATGCGGGCCCGGCTGCGACCAAAAGAAAAAGCTCGACCGCTCCCCGCCTGCATCTGACGCATAAAAAAGATCCAGACTCCGACCAAGAGGATCATCGGGAGCCAAGAGGCCAAAAGGGAAAGATACCAAGGGTTTTCATGGTGTGGTTTGACGATGATCTTGACCCCGGCTTTTCGCAAAATGGGGACCAGATCCGTATCTTTGGGGGCGTAAGTATAGAAGGAATTTTGGTTACTCAGGATACCGGAGATCTTTTCTCCCTCAATGGTTACCGCCTTAACTTGGCCCTTTTCCACCCGGTTTAGAAAATCGCTGTAAGAAAGCTCTGTGCCCTTGGGACGGGGTGTATTGATAAAATTAAATAAGAGGATCATGACAAGGGCAATTATCAGCCATAGAGTCAAATTACGATAAAAGGATCGCAAAGTTCCTCACCTCTAGCGATGTTTATACTAAAGATTAAAACATTATTGCCTACTTTGGCAATAAGCCTTTATGAAGGATCGGCTTTTTAGTCAAAAAGCTGAGTTAAAAAGTGCTGGATTCTTTGAGATAAATAATCAAGGCCTTGTCTTGTTCAGGTGAGGCCAGAAAGGCTTCATCGGTAAAAAATCCGGGGAGCCCTACCACCTGACCATGAAATTCGATCACTGGCCAGAGACGGCGGTTCTCATGGGAGAGCTTTCTCTCCCAGAAGAGTTTTTTGAGCTTCCGTCTTCCATGGAAGCCAGGCGGTCGGATACGATCCCCGGGGAGGGGAGACCGGACGTAAAGTTTTCCTGAAATCTTTTGTAAGTCAATAATCACTGCTCCTTGAGGGGCCTCCTTAGGGGAAGTTATTTCGACAACAAGTTCGCGGCCATCCGGTAAGGCATAGACCCCAGGGCCTTTGATCTCTATACGATAAGGCTTAGGGAAGGGAGAGGCCTTTTTGATCACGATCCGTCCGGGTTCGCGCCTGGCGATAAAGGTACGGGGGAGATCAATGTGGCTTCGAGCTCGACCTTCGACCAGGGATTCCAATTGTTCCAAATGAGAGAGCCTAATTCGAAAGAGGGGGACCCCGGCGACTTTTAAGGCCTCAAGAAAGACCCGCCTCCTCAAGGCCAGGGGCATTTTTTTGAGTCCTTTGACCGAGAGGATAAAGGCCTCTTTTAAGAAGGTCCCGTGTCTCTTTAAGGCTTCTTCGGCAAGCTCTCCCAAGAATTCTTCCTCTTCGGCCACAATCAGGGCCGTGCGTTTGAGGCACTCTTTGACCTTCCGATGAAAGTGCTTCTCCAAAAAGGGGATGAGTAAGTGTCTCACGCGGTTGCGTAAAAAACGAGGATCTTCGTTGCTTGTGTCGATGACATAAGGGATCTCTTGTTCTTGAAGGAACTTTTCCACTTCTTCTTTGGAGGCTAGGAGAAGAGGTCTGATAAATTTCCCCCCTCTTTTGACCGGTATTCCGGCCAAACCCCTTCGGCCTGCCCCGCGGATGAAACGCAAGAGGACTTCTTCGGCCAGGTCGTCGGCCTGATGGGCCAAGGCAATCTTTTCCGCGGCCAGGCGATCGGCCACGCGTTCAAAGAATCTGTATCGTAATTCTCTGCCCGCAGCCTCAAGGCCAAGGCCCTCCCTTTTGGCGTATTCTCTCACCGGGGCGGTACCAAGGATGAAAGGAAGCCCCCTTTTTTTGGCCTCTTGATAGACAAATTGGGCCTCTTCCCTAGATTCTTTGCGCAGGCGATGATCGTAATGGGCCACGAAAAGTTCCCAGTTAAATTCGTTTCTCAGACGGTAGAGGATTTCAAGCAAGGCCATGGAATCCGGTCCTCCGGAGACCGCTACCAAGACCCTCTCTCCTGGAGAAAGGAGATGGAAGCGTTCGATGGTCTTTCTGGTCTTATTGATTAAGTTGGGCACTTTGGACCAGCTCTTTGGCCTCTTTAGGGTGCCTCTTCCAGGCCTCTTTGGCCAATTTGATCAGTTTTCCGCGAATTTCTTCCGGAGGGGGAAGATCTTTGATCTTGGGCAGAAAGTCTTCCGGAGGCGGAACCTTGCCCAATTCCAATTTCTTTTCCAGAGTGCTTACGGATTCGCGATAAGAAGGATGCCCTAGACTAGCCAACTCTGGTGAAGGTTCAAAGGTCTTTAAAAATTGTATGATCTCGGAGAGGTCAAATTTTTCCTTAAACTGCCGGATCTCTTCGTTGATGACCTCAGCCTCCACCGCCAACTCCTGAAAGATCTCTTGATACTCTTGGATCAACTCGTAAAGGCGATGATAGGTATCCAAAAAAAGATGTTTAAACTTTCCTTTAGAAGTCCAACCCTTGGGATGTAGCTCTTTGAAGAGTTCGTCTCGGAGATCAGGAGAGGCCTTGAGATATTCGTCGTAGAAATAGGCCTTGGGCAGTCCGAGGAGTTTTAAGAATTGATCGATCAGGTCTTTGTCTCGGAGCATGAAGTAAAATTTTATTAATTCTTTGGCAATCCTTTCTTCAAATCGTTTTCGGGTCTCTTCGATCAGTTGGAAATAACGGGTGGTATCTTCCTCGATGAGACGACGAAAACCGAAATATCGTTCGGCTAACTCTCGCTTGACTTGGTAGGCTAAGGCCTTGGCAACATCTTCTTCCATCTTTTTCCCTGAGTGACAGGCTATAATTTAGTATAGCATATTGTCATCGACCTCAAACAGTTATATGGAAAAAGACCTTATTACTGCCAAAAGATCTGTTTTCGTTTTTTCTAGTGGAAAAGATGGGAATAGATCCTAGAACTTAGAACTAGACACGCGGAATAAAAAAAATGTTTCCGGCGCCTTTTAATTTAGTTTTGGCTTGTCTTTTAGATGCCCTTTTTGGAGATCCTCAGTTTCGTTTACATCCGGTGCGGCTCATCGGAGACGTGGCCGAGACGGCCAAGAAGTTCTTTTCCCCTCTGGGTCGTTTGGGTGGGCTGTTAACCCTCTTATTTACCGCTTCGGTGGTCGTGGTAGCGGTCGGTCTCACCGTCCAAAAAGTTCCCCTCCTGGAGCCCCTTTTCCTCTATTTTTTTATTGCCGAAAAGGCCCTCCGTGAGGAAGGGCTTAAAGTGTATCAGGCCTTGAAAGACGGAGATCTTAAAAGGGCGAGGTGGCGCCTTTCCTTCATTGTCGGCCGGGAGACTAAGAATCTTTCTCATTCTGAATGCATTCGGGCAGCGGTAGAGACCATTTCTGAAAATTTCTCTGACGGTTTCGTCGGGCCGCTCTTTTACTATCTTCTCGGGGGCATTAAGGTTAGCGCTCTATACAAAGTGGTAGAGACTCTGGACTCTATGTACGGCTATAAAGTAGAGCCTCACCGGTCTTTTGGTTATTTCCCGGCGAAGACAGATGATCTCTTCAATTTCTTACCGGCCCGCTTGGCGGGGCTCTTTTTAGTATTGGCGGCTTTTCTTTTCGGCTACCAAGGAAAGTCTGCCTTTCGGATTATGAGACGCGATGCCCCTCGGCATGACTCTCCTAACGCCGGCTGGCCGGAGGCAGCCATGGCCGGGGCCCTTGGGATCGAACTTGGAGGGCCGCTCAGCTATCACGGAAAGCGTTTTGAAAAAGCGCGTCTTGGGGAGCCCTTGCGTGAACGCCAAACCGAAGATATCAAAAGGGCAGCCTCTCTCTTGAGGGGGGCAGCTTTTTTGTGGATCTTGTCTATTTTTGTCTTGGAGGTTGTCCTATGGAGATTCGGTTACCCACACTTGATCAGCGCTATTATCACCTGGCTCAAGAGCGCTTGGATAATCTGACCAAGCCGAGGGGAAGTCTGGGGTATCTGGAAGAAATAGCCAAACAATTTGTGTTGATCACTGAAGATCTCTCTCCATCTTTGCCTCTCAAAAAAGTCGTCTATATCTTTGCCGGTGATCACGGAGTGGTGGAGGAAGGGGTTAGTGCTTATCCGCAAGAGGTTACTCGGCAGATGATCTTGAATTTCCTGAACGGCGGGGCAGGCATAAACGTCATTGCCCGGCAAGTGGGCGCTGAGGTTTACGTGGTAGACGTGGGGGTGGCTGGTGAAGTCGAAGATCCTCGTCTGATCAAGAAAAAAGTGGTCTCTGGCACCCGTAATTTTTTACGTGAACCAGCCATGACCAGAGAAGAAGCGAAAAAGACCCTTTCCATAGGCATAGAATTGGCTAAAGAGGCCCGAGAGAAGGGCTATCAGCTCCTTATCCCTGGAGATATGGGCATTGGCAACACCACTCCTTCGGCTGCGGTGCTCTGTGCCTTGCTTAAGGCCTCACCGGAGGAGATCGTCGGGCGGGGCACCGGGATTGACGATCAGGCCTTGGCCCGTAAGAGAGAAGTGGTTCGAGAGGCCCTTCAAAAATACCAATTCTCTGACCCGATCGATGTCCTGGCCAAGGTCGGTGGAGCGGAGATCGGGGCCATTGCCGGGCTCTTTTTAGGCGGGGCTTCCCTGCGTATCCCAGTAGTAGTGGATGGCTTTATTTCTCTAGCCGGTCTGGCTATTGCGTATCATCTCGAGCCTAGGATCAAAGAGTTTGTCTTTTGCGGGCATTGTTCTCAGGAGAAAGGGGCGGTGGTGGCCATTCAGAAGATGGGTCTTCGCCCTATAATTGATTTAGATATGCGTTTGGGAGAAGGTACCGGGGCGGCTTTGGCTGCCTTTGTCATCGAGACGGCCCTGCGCATCCTTACCGAAATGGCCACCTTTGAAGGGGCGGGCGTGAGCAAGGGGCGTGAGTTTGATAATTGATCACCTTAAGCAAGAGGCCAGGGCCTTTTTAACGGCCTTGGCCTTTTTTACCCGTTTGCCCATCCCTATTCGGCATTTCTGTCTCCCAGAAAGTGCCTTCTATTTACCTTTGCTCGGCTACTTTTTGGGGGCCTTTTTGGCCTTTATAGGGTGGCTTTTGTCATCGGTCTTGAATCCCTGGCTTTTGGCCTTTTTTATCCTGGCCCTCCAGTATTATCTGGCCAATTTCTTTCATTTCGATGGTCTTTTGGATATGATCGATGCCCTTGCGACCTTCGGTGGGATCGAGAAACGACTCGAAGTCTTAAAGACTCCGGAGGTTGGGGTCCTGGGTTTTTTGTTTGGATTTTTCTTTTTACTCGGTGAATTCTTAATGATGAAAGAAATCGTGGCCCATGGTCTTTGGGGCATAGTCTTTCTTAGACCTGCCGCCGGGCGTTTACTCCTTTCCTTGGTGGCCCTTTGGGGAAAGCCGGCCAAAAAAGAAGGCCTTGGGCTTATTTTTTTAAGACATACCAAAATGCGTTTTATTTTGGCCCAAATCTTTTGGATACCCATTTTGGTCTTGACCCTTTGGGCTGGTTTAATAACAATGTGTTTGGTCATTCCTTTGGTCTTGAAATTTCGGAGGGCTTTTGGAGGCCTTACCGGAGACCTCTTGGGGGCCTCGGTGGAGATAGGAGAGTGGGTCTTTTTGGCCGTCGCGGTCCTTGGTCTTGGTGGGGCCTCATGGTAATTTCCGGCAAGGAGGTTTTATGCGGCGTCCCAAGTTTTTGATCGTTCCGATGGGCAATGTCCTTGGTCCTTGGATTGAGCGCCTTATGCGTCAGTTGGCTGAGGCCTTTGCGGCTGAAGTCCAATTGGGGCGGCCTATTTCTTATCCTCTTTCGGCCTTTAACCCGGCTCGAAAGAAGTTTTTTTGCCATACTATCATTGATTTTTTACGAGAGATCGCCGGAGAGGTGGATTTTGTCCTTGGTCTCACCGATGTAGAACTCTATTCAGTCCACAGTAATTCCGTAGTAAGTGAGGTCCATCTTCAGGCCCGTTCGGCGGTCATTGCCTTAGGGCGTTTAAGGGAGTTTCTCATGGGCGAGCGCCCAGAAGAGGTCCTCTTTGATCGCCTTTATAAAGAGGCCCTGCGTTCCATTGGTCATATGTTGGGGCTTCCTCCTTGCCCTAACCCCCGATGTGTCATGTATCCCTCACGCACTCCGTTTGAGACGGATCTTAAACAGGCCACTTTTTGTCCAGAATGTCTCATCAAGATGCGCCTGCGTCTGGGTTCTATTCCTCTCCTTAGGGAAGCGGCTTGATAGGGGTTTTTGATTCCGGTATCGGTGGCCTGACCATCGTGCGGGAGTTGGTCAAGAAACTCCCGAACTATCAAATTCTCTATTTTGGTGACACCGCCCGTACTCCTTATGGTACTAAAAGCCCGGAGACCATCATTAATTATGCCATCCAAGATACAGCCTTTCTCCTTTCCAAAGGGGCCAAGATCATTGTTATTGCCTGCCATTCAGCCTCAAGTGTGGCCACCGAGGCCTTAAAGAACCGTTTCCCTGAGGTCCCCATCTTTGAGGTAGTTACTCCTTCGGTGAAAAAGGCCCTGCAAGTCACCAAAAAAAAGATCATCGGGGTCATTGGGACCAGGGCAACCATTGCCAGCGGAATCTATGAAAGGATAGTCAAGGAACAAGACCCTACGGTTAAAGTCTATGGGCAGGCCTGTCCTCTACTTGTCCCTTTGGTGGAGGAGGGCTGGATAAAGAAGCCGGAGACCCGACGCATCGTCAAAAAATGTTTCATTCCTCTTAAGATGCGCGGGATCGATACCCTGGTCTTGGGGTGTACCCATTATCCGGTCTTGAAACCCATCATCGCTGCCAAGGCCGGTAAACGGGTGACGCTAGTTGATCCAGCAGAGGAGGTAGCCCTAGAAGTGAAGCAATATTTAGAGGAACATCAGGATTTGGCGACAAGCCTTCACCGGGGGGAAGAGCATCTCCTCTATGTCTCGGATCTTACCGAGGCCTTTGAATCAGTGGCCAGGCTCTTTATGGGCCGCCGAGTCAAACTCCTCAAGTACACCGGCCCCCCTTTTGTATAAAATTCAATTAAAAGCTGCCGTTTTCCAAAGTTCGGCTAAATCAAGGATCTATAATTTGAAGGGTTTGAGGCCCAAACATTTCAAGGTATAGGCCCCTAAATCAAATACCTTGAGGGCCTGATCAATGAGGGCGGAATCACTGGTCGCTATAAGAGGGGCCTTTCGAAGACAGAGATCAGCCGAAGGGACGGTGTAAACTTCAAGACCAAACCTTTGGCTCCCCAAGAGCTTTCTGGTTTCTGCGGCTAACTCACCGCTTCTTGAAAGGGGAGCATCAAAGTAAACGATCACTTGGTTAAGGGAAAGCTTGGCTAGGGCTTCTCTTAAGGCTTTTAAGGCCTCACGTGTCTGGACTGTCTTTTTGAATTTTCGAGAAAGACGGCTGGCATCCCTGACAAAACCATCATCTCCTAAAAATACAGGCAACCCCCTAAGGGCGGATTCAACGGTAATCAAGACATTATGGCCATCGACCACTAGGGATTGACCTTTAAGCTCCTTAATCAAACACCTTTTTTTCTTCCGCCTGATTGCCTCTTCTTTGGTAAAGACAGCCCGTGTCAAGATCTCTCGTTCAAGAGAGGTGAGTTGCCAACGATTGGCCAAAAAATTAAGGGCCGGCCCTTTATGATACCCTCGATTTAAGAGGTAACGTAGATCTTTGGCCAGTGCCCTTAAAAGGTCTAGTCGAAAATCAAAGTCCTGTTTTGGCAAGTTCTTGAAGGAGTTCTTTTTGTTTTTTGGTCAATTTTTTGGGGACCTCGATCTGGAGACGAACAAACTGATCTCCTTTACCTCCGGTACGTCCGGGAAGACCAAGGCCCTTGAGTCTTAGTTTGGCCCCGCTTTTGGTCCCTGGAGGGACTTTGACCTTCACCTTTTTCCCGTATAAAGTAGGCACTTCGATAGTGGTACCGAAGACCGCTTGAGTGTATGGAATCGACCAATCTAAAATAATATTTTGCCCTTCCCGTTTAAAGAGAGGATGTTCTTCGATCTTGATCTTTAGATAAAGATCCCCCCGGCGACCGTCAGGGCCGTAACCCCCCATGGCCGGTAGTCTCAACCTTTGGCCATCTTCTATACCTACCGGAATACGGACCTTGATTCGTTCGGGTTTACCAGTGGGGGCGATGGAAAGGACCTTTTCTGCCCCTTGAGCCACTTCTTCTAAAGTGACCGGGAGCTCAAGGACCAAATCGCCTCCCGTACCATAGGTCTTAGAAAATCCTTCTGGACCTGTCTGATGAAAGCTCCATTCTTCGTCTGGAGAAGTCCCAAAGATGTGACTGAAAAGATCACCCAAATCAAAGGTAAACGATTGAGCCCGCCGTCCGCTCCCACCAAATCTAAAGAGGCGACTAAAGTCAAAGCCAATTCCCAAATCGCGAAAGATGCTCTCGAAATCAAAGCCACGAAAGATGTCTTCCTGGGTAAAACGTCGATGAAACTCAGTGGAGCCAAATTGGTCATACTGACGACGTTTTTCCGGATCAGAAAGGACAGCGTAGGCCTCATTTATTTCTTTAAACCTTTCCTCAGCCTCTTTGTTTCCTTTATTTCGATCCGGATGATATTTTAAGGCCAGCCGACGATAGGCCTTCTTAATTTCTTCTTGGGTGGCATTTCGCGGCACACCCAAAATTTTGTAATAATCCTTGGCCATCGCCTAACTCCATCGGAATTAAAAGCTATACTGCATTCGCCGAAAAAGTAATTCTCGGAGGAAGAGTGTCAAGAAGCAAAAAAGAAGGCCCCCTGTGGGTCAAACTGAGGGATGGAGGTGGGTATCTGGTCGTCTGAGGGTGGAGATACCTGAGGGGGTGACCCACAGGGGAACCAATTTTTTCACGACCATGTTTATAAAGCCTATAAAATTTTAGATTTTATAGATTTATTTCAGCTAACTAGCAAAATTAGCCCGTTATGTCAAGAAGAATATAGACCTTTGAGCACTAGGCGAATGAATGACCTGGATAAACCGTCAAAGATATCTAAGCTTGCCACTCAAGAGGATCTTTACAGGCTAAAACACCAAAGGTTTACCTTGAGGCCACCGTGGTCGAAAAAGGTTAATCTTTTTAAAGGAAGACCCAAGGCCTTGGAAACATTTCGGTGAGGGGAGATGAAGACCAATTTCCAATTTGGGAAATGCCTTCGGAATACGTGGCCCAAGGTCTCATAGACCTCCCACACTGGGGGTCCTTGGCCTGAGACGCCGACCATAAGGCGGATTGGTCACTATCCAGCCTGGATGTTTGGTGGGCGGGAATAAGTCTTTTATCTCTCGTTGTTTGAGGATAATCAACCCTTCAACCTTAGCAACCTTAACGTTTATCGGGAGGCCTCAATGGCCTCCAGACTATGATCACTTGCCCAAATAAAAGGCTTCAGGATCTCTTTTCTGGCGCTCAAGGCCTTGGCCCGTAGTTCGGCCTAAAGGTCTTCATCGAAGTTACGCCAAGCTTCAAAGGCAAAAGACCTCTTAAGCCCCGGGGCAATATTGGCGGCCCCGCTGTGATAGAGTCGCGAACGAGTACAAGTGACTCTGATCCTGATCGATGCATCTTGGGGGATATAGATCTCCCAATAGCACGGTCAAAGGGCCTCTAAACTCTACTCCTCCGGATTGGATTTTCCCCGAAAGGCCGAGGTGGCTAAGCTCTTTGGCCGTAAGTAATCTCTTCAAGGCCTGGTGGAGATACGGCAAAAAGCCTAAAGTTTAAGGTCTGAGTAAGGGACATCTTCAGAGAACTTCTCCTCAAGTTTTGTCTTCACAAAAACGTAAAAACCTGGTTTTAAAATTTGACAAATTGATATAATTAAACTCTATGGTCAGCGCCCCAGAAAACACAGAAAAGACCGTGGCCCGGGAGATCGAAGAACTCTCCTGCCTTTACGAAGTGGCCAAGACCCTTTCTAGCTCCCTCAACATGCACGAAGCCTTGGAGAAGATCCTCGGTATTTTAGCCGAAAGATTAGATATGCGCCGGGGGACTATCACCATTTTTAATCCCCGGACCAAAGAAATCCAGATCGAAGTGGCTCATGGGCTTACGGCTGAAGCCCGAAAGAGGGGGCGTTATCGTTTAGGAGAGGGGATTACCGGGCAGGTGGTCGCTACCGGTCATCCTATCATTGTCCCCCATATCAAAGACGATCCACGATTCTTGAACCGCACCCGTAGCCGAGGAAAGCTCGAAAAAGAGCACGTCTCCTTTATTTGTGTGCCCATCAAAAGCGGGGCCAAGGTACTGGGCACCCTTTCGGTAGATCGGCTTTTTGCCAGCCACGTCTCCCTGGAAGAAGACGTTCGTTTTTTGACCATCATCGCCGGGCTCATTGCCCAAACCGTGGCCAATCTCCAGGCCATCCAAGAGGAACGCGAGCGGCTCATCGAAGAAAACCTTCGCTTAAAACGCGAACTCCGCGGTCGCTATAGCATGGAAAACTTCGTCGCCCTGAGTTCGCGGATGCGCGAAGTGCTTGAGATGATCGAACGTGTGGCCCGGAGCCCGGCTACGGTGCTCTTGCGTGGAGAATCTGGTACCGGGAAGTCCCTTATCGCACGGCTCATCCACTATAATAGCGTGCGGGCCGAGGGGCCATTTGTTACCGTAGCCTGTACCGCTCTTCCCGAAACCCTCATTGAAAGCGAGCTTTTTGGTTACGAAAAAGGGGCCTTTACCGGAGCGCTTACGAGAAAACCCGGTCTTTTCGAACAGGCCAATGGCGGAACCATCTTTCTTGATGAAATAGGCGATCTTCCGCTGCCGCTTCAGGCCAAGTTGCTCCACGTGATCCAAGAAAAGGAATTCTATCGCCTTGGAGGGACCAAGCCCATCAAGGTCGATGTTCGGATCATTACCGCTACTAATCGCAATCTTGAAGACCTGGTCGAACGCGGGCTCTTTCGGGAAGACCTTTATTACCGCCTAAACGTCTTTCCCATTTATGTGCCCCCTTTGCGGGAACGGACCACCGATATCATCCCCTTAGCGGAGTTCTTCTTAGAGAAATATGCTGCCGAATATGGCAAAGAGATTAAGCGTCTATCTTCTCCGGCCATAGATCTCCTGGTCCAGTATCATTGGCCTGGCAACGTGAAAGAGCTTGAAAACGTGATCGAACGGGCGGTGATCGTCTGCGATGAAGAGGTCATTCGCAGTTATCATTTGCCCCGGAGCCTTCAGACCGCAGAGAGCTCTAAGACCAAGGCCCACCGCACCCTGGCCCAGGCGGTGAGAAATCTCGAGATAGAACTTATCGTTGAGGCCTTAAAGGAGACCCGAGGGAACCAAAGCGAAGCGGCCAGGCTCCTTGATACCAGTTTACGAATCCTGAATTACAAGATTCGCAAATACGGGATTAATCCCAAGGCCTTTAAGCGTTATGCCGGTAAGGCTCGGGAAAAAACGTAACTCTTTGGGAGAGAACCCCTTCGGTCCCTTTGGCCCAAAGTTCTGTTTCGGCCCCGATAAAAAGGGGAAAATTTGGACCAGTATGGCCGCAGGGAAGGGCAGCGATCACTGGCCCCTTAGGGAAGATCTCCGTGACCAGTTCCCAGAGGAATCGAGGCTTGACCAAAGTAAAACTTCCCAAGGCAAGGCCCTCTACCCCTTCAAGGGCTCTGGATAAGGCCAACTGGGTGAACATTCGGTCTACGCGATAGGCTGGCTCATTGACTTCCTCTAAGAAAAGGATCTTACCCTGAAGATCAGGGAACCAAGGGGTGCCCAGGAGGCTGACCAAAGAGGCCAGATTACCACCCACCAACGGCCGACAGATCCGACCTTCCCGCCAGGCCTCGCCGGTGAGTCGGACTTCCCCTTGAGAAAAGAGAATACATCGTAAGGCCCCTAAGGCACAGAGGCTGGTATCAAGGAGGGAGGCTACTACTGGGGCGTGTAAAGTGATCAGGCCAAAGCGTTGGTAGAAATAGTTAAGAAGGATAGAGACATCGCTGAAGCCAATGAGCCAAAAGGGACGTTTAAGGAAGGAAAGATTTTGTTCAAGAAAGGGCAGAAGCCTTAGGGCGCCGTACCCTCCTCGAGCGGCCCAGAGGATTTCAAATTCTCCAGAAGAAACTAATTCTATGAAAAGATTGGCCCGATGGGCGTCGTCTCCGGCTAAATAACGACATTTCTCAAAGATCTGTTCGGGGACATAACATTTAAACCCCCAGGCCTCTAAACACCGGAGACCTTTGGATAGATTTTCCCTGGTAATAGCCCCTGAGGGAGCAAAGATTCCCACCCGCGCGCCTCGCTTGAGCACCGGTAATTTAAGCCTTTTTTCCCCTTTGCTGTTGGTAGAAATGATATAAGCCCTCCAAGGTGAGAAATGGTTCCACTCTCTCGATGGTAAGACATACCTTTTCCATCAAAGGGGCTAGACCGCCGGTGGCAATGACTCGGGGTTTTTCTGGAAATTCGGCAGACAGGCGGGCTACCAAACCATCGGTCAGGGCGGCAAAGCCGAAGAGTAAGCCACTTTTCATGGCCGAAAAGGTGTCTTTACCAATGGCTGTCTTCGGCGGAGAGAGGAGTTCGATACGAGGAAGCATCGAGGTCTTTTGAAAGAGCCCTTCGGCGGCCAAGGTCAGGCCAGGGGCAATGGCCCCACCCAGATATTCTCCCCTTTCCGAGACACAATCAAAGGTGGTGGCTGTTCCGTAGTCGACGATGATCAAGGGGGAGCGATACTTTTTCCAGGCAGCCAAGGCGTTAAGGACTCGATCGACCCCTACCTCTTGTGGATTATCAAGCAAGATGTCAAGTCCTAAATCTATGGCCCGGGCAATCAAGAAAGGTCCAGAAAAATAATTTCGGGCCATATCCCGCCAGACCTTAAGCAGAGGAGGCACCACCGAGGCCACGGCAATGGAGGTGATTAGATCCCTTCTAAGGCCTTCCAAAGAAAGAAAACCGTCTAAGAGAAGGGCTAGTTCATCAGCGGTGATGTCTATTTCCGTACGGAAACGGAAGTGTCGTTTTAAGGCCCCTTTTTCAAAGATCCCGCAGACTGTATTGGTATTTCCAATATCAACGGTAAGGAGCATTATTCTTTCACTTTAGACTCTCAACGGCGTAAAGGACCCAACCTTTTCTTTCCTCTCGACCAATAATCCGGCCATAAGGGCTCAAGGCCTTTTGTAACTCCTCCTCCATAGAGGGGCCAAAACCCGAGAATAAATAATACCGGTTTTTCCAGAAAGAGGGCAGGCCGAAAAGATCAAGCAAAAGGCCCTTATAGAGATTGGCGACCACCAGTTCGGCCTCTAAAGGAAGAAAGGTCATTACATCACCTCTAAACACCTTGATCCGGGAAGAAAGCCCGTTTAAGCAGGCATTTTTTCCGGTCAAGGCTACACATAAGGGATTGCGATCTATAGCTACCACCTCAGCCCCCAGGCGGGCGGCCAAGAGACTGATCAGCCCCGAACCGCAACCAAGATCAGCCACCTTAGAAAAGGGTCCGTATTCTTGCCACCAGTGGTAAAGCCAATCAAGGCAAAGACGAGTGGTCGGGTGTGTTCCTGAACCGAAGACGACCCCTGGATCGAAGTAAAGATCAGCTTTTTTAAACCATTCCGGGGCAAAGCGATATGGCCCGACGAAGAATGGTTTGATCCGGCGCCCTTCACCCCAATCTTCAAAATCAACGCAGGCCTTGGCCTCGAGTCGAAGTCCTCTTTCGGCCAAGAGTTTTTCTACCAATTCGTCCTTGGGACGGTGGAAAAAGAGGACACTGAGATCCTCGTCTTCCTCCCAATAGCCAATAAAATCTTCGTCAGGGAGGGAATGAAAATCCGGATGACACCCGTCTATGGCGTAGAGATAGAGCTTTTGATAACGTTTGTATTTACCGCGCAGCACGACAGAATCGTTCCTTTTGTTTTTGATAATAAGATACCCGGGGATAGTAATCCGGGGCCTCTTTGGCCCGTGAGTAGGCAAGGCTGGCGTAAATACAGGCTCGGGTGGTATTCCCCACCGCAAACCAAGCCTCAGCCAAGGTATCAAGATAGACGGCAATGGGTTCTTTTTCGGTGGCCTTGCGGGCCAAGGAAAGGGCCCGCTGGGGGTCACGGAGTCTCTGATTTTTGGCCGTGACCAAAAGCCAGGCCAGATTGTTCAAGACCGTGGCGTTTTCCGGATCAAGCTCAAGGGCCTTTTCATAATAACGAATGGCCTCGGCTTCACGTCCCCTTTCCATAGAGATATCTCCCAGCAATTGATAGGTCTCGCTATCCGGTTCATAGGTCGTTTCTAATAATAGTTGGCTCTTTAACAAATTGTAATTGGCCAACTGCTCTAATCTCTCGCGGGGGGCTTGGTGAAGGAAGAAGGCCAAGAAGGTTACTACCAAGAGATAAGAGATTAACAGGATCTTGACCCGTCGGTGATGTCTCTTGATCAGGGCAGGGTTTTCGCTAGCAGCCTCTAAGAAACTAATACGCTCGGCGATACTATAGTGGTGCCAACTGGGTAGGCGTTCGGTATGCCCTGAAAGGGCAGCCACTTTTTTAAGGGCCCGAATAAGACCAGCGGCTGTCCCTAGGCTTTCTAAGCAATACAGATCGGCTTGACGCTCAAAATGTCGCAGATAAAGGCCAAAAAGCAGACGAAAATAGATCAAGACAAAGATGATCAAAGAGATGCTTGTGATGATTTCTGGCCCGTAGGTTTCGCTGGCCGAGATCAAGAACTCTAATCTAGGGGAATAGGCCAAAAAAAATAAATATATCAAGGGGAAAGCCATGTAGACCAAGAGGGCAAACCCGACAAAAAAGACCAGCAGCCAAAACATGTGTCGTCGCTTAAGATGTCCAACCTCATGGGCCACTACGGAAAGGACCTCTGGTTCCTCAAGGGCGGCCAGAAGGGCCGGAGTCAAAAGGAGATAACGAAAGGGACGAAAGAGGCCGATTACCCCGGCGGTGAGGAGTCGCCCCCCAAAGGCCCCCCATAGTAATATTTCTTTCACCCAGGTCTTTTCTTGCTCTAGATATCTATGGATCAATTGGCGGAGGTTGCTCTCCGGAAGGGGCGTGCACTGCCAGACCCGGACCGAGATGGGAGGTACCATGATCACCAGGGCCAGGATAAAAGCGATGAAATAAAGGAGCTCAATCTCGGTCCCATATCGAGTCCAGAGATCTTGCCCGAGTAAAGAGAGAAGGCCTTCTAAGGAGAGATTGACTAAGAACCAAGGTACCAGAAAGGGGAAAAGGAGTCGCAAATGGGCCATTACATAAGCAGGGACGGAAATTTTGACCAAAGGTCCTCGTTTTTCATAAAAGGCAGAGACCATCCAAAGGAGGACTAAATACTGGATAAAGACCAGGAGCCCAAAAAAATCTCTCAGTATAAAAAGGCTTGGAAAAAGGTCCTTAAAGAGGGTAGGGAGGTCTAAAAAGAAGATATCCAAGGCAAAAAAACCAAAGGCCAAGACCTTCAAGCCGGATTGGGCCCGGAGAAACTGGGCTGAGGTTCGAGCCCGACGAAGGACAAGGGCCGCTAAGGCAACGAAGAGGAAGTCTTTGACCAACCAAGCCAATAAGATTTCAGAGGGGCGGAAATAGACCTCCCCCGTTGGCCAGCTTGAAAACAAAATAATGGCTAGAAGCAAATAAATGATGTCGGTGTAGAACACAAGGCAGGATTATACCGGGAAGAGATAAAAGCTCCAGGTCAAAATAGATGCCCCCAAGCCTCTTTCATCCCGTCTCGAATAAGACCCAGATGATCTAAGATGGCTTGATAAAGGTCTTCGGAAAGGCCGAGTTTTTTGAGGAGGGGTTCTTCATCCTCTTGTGGTCCTACTGGTAAATTTCCGATGGCCATTTTATGGGCAACGATATCAGCCAATTTCACCACCGCTGGTTCGAAGAGAAATTTCCCTTTGGAGAAAGGATGATGGTGAAACCGAGCCACCTGAGCAAAGACCTCCGGCAATCCCCAACGTCTGAGTAACCAACGCCCTACCCAGGTATGGGCTAGGCCGTATTCTTTCTCTTCAGAAAGGAGAGATTTTCCCGATTTTTCTCTATTTTCGAGGATTTCTTCAAATTCTCGAGGAAAGATAAAGAGGAGGATCAAGCGTCCGATGTCATGGAGCAGCCCCAGGGTGAAAAACCGTTCTTCTTCGGCACAATCAAGGGCCTGGGCAATGATGCGAGCGGTGATTCCTGTGCCAATGGAGTGCAACCAGAATTCGCGTACATCAAAACCATCAATGGATTTTACCGGGCGAAAGACGCTGACCACACAGATGCTAAAGGCAATTTCCCCTACTTCACGAACGCCTAAAGTAATAATGGCCCGATGGAGGGTATCTATTTCTTTCTGGACGCCAAAAAAG